>JARXAV010000324.1 GCA_029865665.1 Flectobacillus sp.
GCCGTTTCAGCTTTGATTTCGCTCATGACGAAGATGCTGTGGGTACTGCCGATGTTGTCGAGGGCGGCTAGTCGGTTCATCAGAAAGCTTTGGTATTCTCGCATGTCTTTTACGACGATTTTTAACATAAAATCATAGTCGCCCGAAATGTTAAAGCATTCCATTACTTCGGATAGGCTGACAATCTCTTGGACAAATTTTGCCCCTGCTTCTTTGGCGTGTTCTTTCAATCGAATCGAGCAGAATACCATTAAATCTTTTTCTATTTTTTCACGGTCAACTAAGGCTACGTAGGCTTTAATGACTCCTTCTTTTTCGAGTTTACGTACCCGCTCATAAACAGGGGTAGGCGATAAATTCAAACGGCTCGACAGCTCTTTGGTTGTCAGGTGAGCGTCTTGTTGTAAATGTTTCAGTATTTCTTTGTCGATGGAATCTAATTTCATAAGCGTTATTTTCAAAGAGATTTTATCTCGTTTTAGATAGTTAACTGCTAAATTTAGTATTTATTATCTAAATGTATGAAAAAATGCAGTTACATTATCCAAAATACTAATTATAAGTAATTTATTTATCTTTTTGGGATGAAAATCCTGTACTTTTGTGTTATCTAATCATAAATTCAAACAAAACAGCGAACAATTTAGTAGTTTTGTGGGCAATTTAGCTAGAAATTTGCAACTGCTTTAAGGTCAATAACATCCGAAAATAGTCAGGAAGCCGATAACTGAAAGCCAATAGCCGAAGTTCGATTTCTTCATAATTATACATACAATATGATCGTAAAACCACATATCAGAGAGGTATTAAAAAAACGAATCCTTGTGCTTGACGGAGCCATGGGGTCGTTGATTCAGGAATATAAATTATCGGATGCCGATTATCGTGGCGAAAAATTCCGTGATTTTCCGCATGAGGTGAAAGGGAATAATGACATGCTTTCGATTACGAAACCAGAAGTCATTAAAGAGATTCATGCTAAATATTTTGAAGCAGGAGCGGACATTGCTGAAACCAATACGTTCTCGGGTACATCGATTGCCATGGCGGATTACCACATGGAAGATTATGTGTATGAGTTGAACTACGAATCGGCAAAAATTGCTCGTGAAGTGGCAGATTTATATACGGCTAAAAACCCTGATAAACCTCGTTATGTGGCAGGTTCGATTGGCCCAACAAACCGTACCTTGTCGCTTTCTCCCGATGTGAATGACCCTGGTTTTCGTGCTATCTCTTTCGACGAATTGGTAGATGCTTATTACGAGCAGATTCAAGGCTTGGTAGATGGTGGTGCTGATGTACTTTTGGTAGAGACTATCTTTGATACCTTAAATGCAAAAGCGGCTTTATATGCCATTGATTTGTATCAGACAGATAAACTTCGTGGTACGATTCGTCCGTTAAAAAGCCATTCGATTCCGAAACAAGATAATTCGACTGCTCCGTTAGCGGTTACGGATGCTAAAATTCCAGTAATGGTTTCGGGTACGATTACCGATGCTTCTGGACGTACCTTGTCAGGACAAACGACGGAAGCTTTTTTAACTTCTGTTTCGCATATTGATTTACTTTCGATTGGTTTGAACTGTGCATTAGGGGCAGATTTAATGCGTCCTTATGTACAAATTTTAGCAACAGAAGCTCCTTTCTTGGTATCTGCTCACCCGAATGCAGGTTTGCCGAACGAGATGGGAGAATACGATCAAACACCTACTGAAATGGCGGTGATTGTGGAGGAATTCTTGCAAAGTGGTTTTATGAATATCATCGGTGGATGCTGTGGTACAACCCCTGCTCACATTGCAGAAATTGCGAAAGTAGCTGCAAAATATCCACCTAGAGAAATTCCTGAACCAACGCACATTCAGAAATTATCGGGTTTAGAACCGCTTAAAATTACGAAAGAGACGAATTTCGTCAACGTTGGAGAACGTTGTAACGTTACGGGTTCAAAGAAATTTGCTCGTTTGATTCGTGAAAATAAATACGAAGAGGCTATTGCCGTTGCTCGTGAACAAGTAGAAGGGGGAGCCCAAGTAATTGACGTGAACCTCGATGAAGGGATGATTGATGGGGTAGAAGCCATGAAAACCTTCTTGAACTTGTTGATGGCTGAACCTGACATTGCAACCTTGCCAATTATGATTGACTCTTCGAAATGGGAGGTAATTGAGGCAGGTTTGAAGTGTGTACAAGGGAAGTCGATTGTAAACTCAATCTCGTTAAAAGAAGGAGAAGATAAATTTAGAGAATCAGCAGAAAAGGTAAAACGTTATGGTGCTTCTGCGGTAGTAATGGCTTTTGACGAAGTTGGTCAGGCAGATTCGTATGAACGTCGTATCGAAATTTGTCAAAGAGCGTATAACATCTTGGTGAACGAAGTAGGGTTCCCTGCGGAGGACATCATTTTTGACCCGAATATCCTAACGGTTGCCACTGGTTTAGAAGAACACAATAATTATGCGGTGGACTTTATCAATGCCACTCGTTGGATTAAAGAAAACCTACCGTATGCCAAAGTGTCGGGAGGGGTGTCTAATATCTCGTTCTCTTTCCGTGGAAATGAACCCGTGCGTGAAGCCATGCACACCGTATTTTTGTACTATGCCATCCAAGCAGGGATGGACATGGGGATTGTAAATGCGGCTCAATTGGGTGTTTATGACGATATCCCAAAAGATATGTTGGAGCTTTGCGAAGATGTATTGTTAAACCGTCGTGACGATGCCACAGAACGTTTGGTGACTTTTGCCGAAACGGTGAAATCAAAAGGCAAAGAAGTGGTTGTCGATCATGCTTGGAGAAACGAACCTGTTGGAAAGCGTTTAGAATATGCCTTAATTAAAGGATTAACCGAGTTTATTGACCAAGATACAGAGGAGGCTCGCCAGTTGGCAGACAAACCGCTACACGTAATTGAAGGCCCATTGATGGACGGTATGAACGTGGTTGGAGATTTGTTTGGTGCTGGTAAAATGTTCTTACCTCAGGTAGTAAAATCGGCAAGGGTAATGAAAAAAGCCGTAGCGTATTTACTGCCATTTATTGAGGAGGAGAAACTACGAAACAGCCCCCCAACCCCCGAAGGGGGAGTAAAAACGACGCAAGAATGGGAAACGGCAGACCCTACCTTGTATGGTCTTTTGAAAGAGTTTGCAGTGAGAATGAGAAATCAGCCAACTCCAGCAGAAGAAACGTTATGGAATGCGTTGAGTGGGAAACAATTAGAAGGATATAAGTTTAGAAGACAACATATTATTGGCTCATACATTGCTGATTTTATTTGTTTAAAACTCAATTTGATTATTGAAATAGATGGTTCTATTCATCAACTTCCAGAAAATCAGACTTCTGATGTAGAAAGAACAAACTGGTTGAATAGACAAGGGTATCGTGTGATTCGGTTTACGAATGAAGAGGTATTAACAAATCTAGAAGCTGTTTTGGAGAAAATTCTCTTCACCCTTCAAACAGTTCCCCCTTCGGGGGCGGAGGGGGCTAGCTCGGGGGCTGGACGTATCCTACTCGCTACCGTAAAAGGTGATGTACACGATATTGGTAAAAATATCGTTGGGGTAGTTCTAGCATGTAATAACTACGAAATCATCGACTTAGGAGTGATGGTTCCTACGAATGTGATTTTGGAAGAAGCTAAAAAACACAACGTCGATATTATTGGCTTATCGGGTTTAATTACGCCTTCTTTGGATGAAATGGTGGGGGTGGCGAAAGAAATGGAGCGTCAAGGTTTCAAAATTCCATTGTTAATTGGTGGAGCAACAACCTCTCGTATTCATACCGCCGTGAAAATTGACCCACATTATTCTGGCCCTGTTATTCACGTATTGGATGCTTCAAAAAGTGTACCTGTGGCTGGTCGCTTAATGCAGAATGACCAAACGCATCAGGAAATTTATGACGAAATTAAGGTAGAATACGCTCGTTTGAGAACGGAACACGCTAGTCGTCAGAAAGATAAAAATTACGTAGCCATTGGAAAAGCTCGTGAAAATAAAGTGAAAATTGACTGGTCGGATTTCAAAGCTAAAAAACCTGCATTCTTGGGTAATAAGTATTTTGATAATTACGATTTAGCAGAAATTGCTCGTTACATCGACTGGACTCCATTCTTTGCAACATGGCAACTTTCGGGTAAATATCCGAAGATTTTTGAAAATGAAGTAGTAGGTGCAGAAGCTCGTAAATTGTTTGATGATGCTCAAGTATTGTTAAAAGATATAGTTGAGAATAAATTACTAACAGCTCGTGCAGTAGTTGGCTTCTATCCAGTAAACTCAAAAGACGATGATCTTCTCGTAAGTCCAGTTGCTCCTAAAACAGGGGATTCTTTGGGCGTTGTAGAGGTTGCTTGTGATAAACATGGCTCACACAAATATTTTAATGGCATTCCTGTGGCTTCGGTTTCTCCTTTGTTAGAAAAAGGAACAACCTTACATCATTTACGCCAACAAGGACAAAAAGCATCGAGCTTGCCAAATATCTGTTTGAGTGATTTTGTCGCTCCTGCCGATGGACAATCAGAGCTTGACTATGTGGGTGCATTTGCAGTAACAACAGGGATTGGTATTGAAGCCTTGATTGAGAAGTATGACAAAGAAAATGACGATTACAACTCAATTATGGTAAAGGCTCTTGCCGACCGTTTAGCCGAAGCCTTTGCAGAGTTGATGCACGAACGTACTCGTAAGGAATTCTGGGGTTATTCAAACGAAGGGGATTTAAGTATAGAGGATTTGATTTCTGAGAAATATGACGGTATTCGTCCTGCACCAGGCTATCCAGCTTGTCCAGACCATACCGAAAAGCGTGGTTTGTTTGACTTGTTAGAAGCAGAGAAAACAGGAATTATCTTAACAGAAAGCTTTGCTATGTATCCTGCAAGTGCTGTTTCGGGTTGGTATTTCTCTCATCCAGATAGCAAATATTTTGGTTTAGGTAAAATTGCCAAAGACCAAGTAGAGGATTATGCAAAACGTATCAATTACTCGTTAGAGGATACCGAACGCTGGTTAGCTCCTGTTTTGAATTACGATTAATATTATCAATAAACAGGCAAAATAAACCCTGACAGTGGTCAACGACCCTGTCAGGGTTTATTTTGTCCTAGACTGACACCATCGCATTTCGCTTAGTCCTGAAAGTGCGATACACATCAGCAATGGGAGTTAGCCCATCGTCTTCGTTCATCAAAATTGAATTTTAACTTGCCATGTTTTACGTACTTTCTAAAGTTATTTTCTATTTATTAATGCCTATCACTTTGGCATTATTATGTTTGTTATACGCATTTTTTAAAGCAAATAAAGGGCTTTCTAAAACCTTTATTGGTTTAGGAATAGTGCTTATTATGCTCTTTGGCAATGGCTTTTTGGTCAATCAAGTTTTGAGAGCTTATGAGTATCCTCCTACAGATGCAAGTACCCTTGTAGAACCCTATGATGTAGGTATTATTCTTACGGGAGGTATGATTAAAAATCGTGGCACAGTTGGTCAAGAAATTTTCGTTGGAGAAAATGCCGACCGTTTTTTGCAGCCCCTTCGGTTATACAAAATGGGCAAAATAAAGAAAATTTTGATAACAGGAGGAAGTACCGATTTGGCAGTAATGAGAAAAGACGTTGCCCATGAAACCCGAGAGGTTGCTAAGTTATTGATCGAATTAGGCGTAAAATCGAGCGATTTAGTATTAGAAACCAGAGCGAGAAATACACATGAGAACGCCACTTTTACAGCGGCTATTCTGAAAAAGAATCCAAGTTTAGGAAAACGCTTCCTTGTTTTCTCTACTGCTTGGCATTTACCAAGAGTAAAAGGCTGTTTTGAGAAAGTAGGAGTGAAGGCTGATTATTTTGGAACCTGTTATATCGGAGAAGCTACTTCCCTAACGCTAGATTCACTTTTAATGCCTCGTGAACAACGGATTCATCAGTCTTATTTTATTGTACACGAATGGATTGGATTCTTAATGTATAAATTGATTGGATATTGTTAAAAGGGTCAGCAGATTTTAATCCGTTGCGTGTAGGGTCTTTGTAAACCAGATGTCTTCTAAGCTAAAAAACCTGACAAATTTTGAAATCTGTCAGGTTTTTTAGCATTTAATTCTCAAGAGAAATTATCTCAAGATAGAAGCCATTCTCAATAAATCCTTATTGATTAATTTTTTCTTTGTGATGGTATCATGGAAAGGAGTGTAAACCAATTCATCGTTTACAATACCTGCCATTACGTTTTTCTCACCTTTCAATAGACCTTCTAAAGCACCTAGTCCAAGACGACTAGCCAAAATACGGTCATAAGCTGTTGGGCTACCACCACGTTGGATGTGGCCTAAGTTCGTTACACGAATATCCACAGGAACATCAATTGAATTTTTGATACTTGTTGCAATTTGAGCTGCATTTCCTTCTTCATCACCTTCGGCAACTACAACAATTGAAGATGATTTTTTACGGTCAAAACCTGCTTTTAAGGTAGCAATTACATCGTCAATCGTCTGTTTTTCTTCTGGAATCAAAATAGATTCTGCTCCACCTGAAATACCCGATTGAATAGCGATATAACCAGAGTCACGTCCCATTACTTCAATAAAGAAGATACGATCATGCGAATCGGCTGTATCACGGATTTTATCAATAGCATCTAATGCTGTATTAACACCTGTGTCATAACCAATGGTATCATCTGTTCCGAACAAGTCATTGTCGATTGTTCCTGGAGCACCTACCGTTGGAATTTGATATTCATTAAAGAAAATCTCAGCACCTGTAAATGTACCATTCCCACCGATTGCCACTAACCCTTCGATACCATGTGCTTTTAATTGCTCGTATGCTTTTTTACGACCCTCAGGAGTCATGAACTCTTTACTACGAGCTGATTTCAAGATTGTACCACCACGTTGGATGATATTACTTACTGATTGAGAGTTTAAAGGAATAATATCTCCTTTAATCATTCCGTTATAGCCTCGGATAATACCGAAAACTTCCACTCCATAATGGATACCTCCACGTACTACTGCTCTAATACAAGCATTCATACCCGGGGCATCACCACCTGAAGTAAATACTGCGATTCTTTTCATTTAAATTGATGCTGTTAAGTCGATTAAGCAGTTTCCCAAATATTTTTGCTTTTTATGCAAAACCCTACAAATTTATTGCTAATAAATCAGCTTTCTAACCTTTTTTACAAAAATTAGCGTATTTCTTGATGATTTTACTAACAATTTGCAAATTTCCAATGTTATTTTGAACCGAACGAATTTTTATACTCTTGATTCTAATGCCTTTACGAATATCCAAAAAAACATGGCCTTTTCCTAATATCTCAGCCCTGATGACTGTTAATCTATTGTAAAAAAAACTTCATAATTGTAAAAAAAACAATTTTATGTAAATTTTTGTATTATAATAATAATTAATTTAAATATTATTGTATATGTCTGTTCTTCACTTATCTTCGTAGTGTATCTTAAAAAAAAGATTTGATTTTTGTCTTCTTGCTAGATAATATGGAACTTAGCAAACTATTTTTAAAGCCAAGTAATTTTCATGTATTATTATCGAATTCTTCTACTTTCTTTTCTGTTATTTACTTCACTTTCTTTTAGTTTTTCCCAGCAATGGTTAGGAGTAAATGGTAGTAATTATGCGGGAACGAATGCTATTTTTAATAATCCAGCTAACGTAGTGGATTCTCGTTACAGCGTGTATTTAAACCTAACAGGTGCAGATGCTTTTATGAGTAATAACTATATACAGTGGAATGGGCCTTATAACTACTTGGCATTGTTTATGAACATTGCTCCAGCTAAATATCGTAATCCTGTGAATGATAAGTTGATTTATAAGGACGAATATTTAGAAGCAAATACGAGCGATAATATAAAACATATCTATACGACAGTAGAAGCTAGAGGCCCTGCTGCGATGGTCACGCTAAATAATAAAAATGCGGTAGCACTCTCAACACGAGTGAGAACTGGTTTGAGTTTTACAGGAGTCTCGAATGTATTGGCTAATATGGTATTTAATGGTGTTAGTACCTCATCATCAATTGTTGGAAATGACTATATGTTGCCGACTACTACCTTCAATTTAAATAGTTTCGGAGAAATAACGGCCACCTATGGACGAGTTTTAGTAAGTGATGAAGAACGTTTTCTTAAAATTGGGGTGAACCTAAAACGTTTAATTGGTCTTTATTCTGCTTCTTTTCAAATTGGAGAAAACGCTGATTTTATTTTAAAACAAGATCCAATAGACCCCGCTAAAAGTATCATAAATATCAACAGCCTAAATCTAACGTATAACTATGCCGATGATGGGGCGTATAAAAATATAAAACCTGATTTTGAATGGATGACAGGGCAGGCCTCAGCGGGTAGTGGTTGGGGAATGGATTTAGGACTTATTTACGAGTTTAGACCAGACGTGCGGAAATATAGTTATCGGAAAAAAGGAGTACTAACCCTAGATAACAGTAAAAATAAATACAAGTATAAATTGGGTGTTTCTCTGGTTGACATTGGGGGTATTCGCTTCAATAATGCCTTATATAATCATAGTTATACCGTAGCAGTTGTAGGTAAAACAGTAAACTCATCCGATTTCGAGCGTATGAAGGGTTTGCAAACAACCTTTGATAAAGTAAGCTCAATTTTGGGCGTAACACCTGCTCAAGATACTCATGATTTTACGGTTGCTCTGCCTACTACCATTCAATTTAATATGGATTATCACCTAAAAGATTATTATTACCTCAATACTCAATGGGTGCAAAACCTCCGTACAAGTCAGTCAATAGGAATGCAAACACCTTCGCTTTTGGCAGTTACACCTCGCTACGAACGCAAATGGTTAGAAGTAGCGATGCCTTTTGCACTACTTGATAACTATTCGGTTCTTGCATTTGGATTAAGTTTACGTTTAGGACCTGTGTTTATTGGCTCAGATAATTTAGGCAGTTTGCTTAACATTGCGAAACCTAGAGGCACAGATTTGTATTTTGGTGCTGCAATTCCTTTTTTCAGAAAACCACCTACTACGCCTAATGCTTGTTGGTATGAGCAACAAGACAAGAAGACGTTTAAGGAAAAATTATTATTTTGGAAAAAATAGCCGATTAGGTATTTCCCTGTGAAACTCCGCCTGATACAATCAGTTTCATCACTTCAGAGGATGGAAGGTTGATTAATTTTACATTTGCTCGTGGAATAATAAAGGTTTCTCCAGAGAAAGCATAAGAATGTGGACTATAAATCATCACAAATCCCTCTTTATCTAAAAATCCTAAATCTTTTTGCGTGATGAAGCCAAGTTTGTGGATGTCATTTTCTTTGTTCAAACAAAAAAGAACTGCCTGATTAAATTTTTTCTTGTCTCCAACAAAGGCGTTAATGAGGTCTTTTATAGATAAGTAGATAATACCAACAAGTGGAATTTTACTAATGGCTTCACCCACTAACTTCGAAACAGGGATAATGAAAAAGGTCGAGCCAAGAAAACCTACTGATAAAATAATTACAACTACCAGTAATAAGCCTGTACCATAAAGACGATAGGGGCTGTTTTGTATGCTTACTTCAATAGGAATCAGGCTATCAATTGCGATAAATGCTTGATAGATAATATAAATGGTTATGCTTAGGGGAGCTAAGAGTAAAAGACCCCTTACAAAATAATTTATCAGTTTAGATAAGAAAGACTTCATGGACTTGATTAGGACAATTGTAAGTAAAATTATAAATGCTTGAAAGAAGGACTTTTCCACCATTTTTTAAAGAACAAATATCCCATCTTTTTGGTTCTGATGCCAATTGATTATCCAACTATTCTGAATTTGACTTCAAATGTTCCTTAGACTTTTCTGGGTTGTTGTGTTTCTATGTGCAGACTTCTTCGTAATTTTGCCGCTGTAAAGATTTAGCAAAGCAAAGAAATGAATTTCGAATATAGTTATTTACAACACTTCATTCAAGAGGTATTCTTGTCGATTGGTTGTCCAGAAGAGGATGCACTACTAGCATCCCAAGTTTTAATTTCGGCAGATCTTCGTGGGGTAGATTCACATGGAATTGCTCGTTTAAGTGGCTACGTTCGTTTATATGACCATGGTCGATTGAATCCCAATCCTTCTATAAAAATTGTTCATGAAACCCCTTCTACGGCTGTAGTGGACGGCGATAAAGGTTTAGGTTTGGTAGTTGCACCCAAAGCGATGGAGATTGCTATGAAAAAAGCTGAACTAGTAGGTTCTGGCTGGATTTCTGTTCAAAACTCTAACCATTTCGGTATTGCAGGGTATCATGCGATGATGGCATTGAACAACGATATGATTGGTTGGGCAATGACTAATGCTGCTCCTTTAGTAACTCCTACTTTTTCAAAAGAAAAATTGCTGGGTACAAACCCAATTGCAGTGGCAGTACCTGCTGCAACAAACCCACCATTTGTAGCCGATTTTGCTTCTACAGCAGTAGCTTATGGCAAAATGGAAATCCTACAACGCAAAGGCGTACCTGCTCCGCATGGATGGGTGCAAGATAAAGACGGCAATCCGACGGATGATGCCAACGCTGTAAAAAATGGAGGAGCATTATTGCCACTTGGAGGCGACCGTGAACATGGTTCTCATAAAGGTTACGGTTTAGGTGCAATTGTAGATATTTTTTCTGGTGTGCTATCAGGTGCTAATTTTGGCCCGTGGGTTCCACCGTTTGCAACGGCTGGTTTTATGAATGCAGGCGAGCAAGTAGGAAAAGGAACAGGGCATTTCTTGGGTGCAATGCGCATTGACGGCTTCCGTCCAGCAGATGAATTCAAAGCAGATATGGACAAATGGATTAATCGTTTCCGTTCAGCTCCTGCGGTAGAAGGAAAGAGTGTTTTGATTCCTGGTGATCCTGAGCGTGTATTGGAAGCAGAACGCAAAGCAAATGGCATCGACTTACTAGACCCTGTTGTAAAAGACTTGAAAGGACTAGCTGACCGTTTTGGTATTGCTTTTGAAGCATAATTTTTAACCTATTTTTCAGTGCTTACACTTTGTACTGTTCTTATTCGTTTGAGTTAAGAGGTGCATCATTTTTAACATTAACAATGCAAAAAAACGGCAAATTAATTCGCTACGTCATTATCGCATTCGGTCTGTTTGTGACAATGTTTTCTTATTATGTTTGGCAAATTGCCAAAACTCCTAACTATGAAGTTGACGAGAAAAAGGGCTTTGCTCTTTTAATTCCCAAAGGGGCAACTTACGAAACCGTTTGGGATTCACTAAACGCTCATAAAATTGTTAAGGATAGATTGTCTTTTCAGTTTTTGGCAAAACTCCTTAAATATAAAGGACATGTGAAAGAAGGACGTTATGTGATTAAATCAGATATGGGCAATTATGAATTAATTAAAAAACTTCGTAGTGGCGACCAAGACCCAATTCACTTAACGTTCAATAATATCCGTTTAAAGAAAGATTTAGTACATAAAATTGGAAATAAGTTTGACTTCGACTCCACGACGTTTGCTCTTATGTTGAACGATTCGGCGGTGGCTCATCGCTACGGTTTCACCAAAGAAACAATCATGTGTATGTTCTTGCCTAACACTTACGATATTTATTGGAATTCAACGCCTGACAAAGTGTTTTCAACTATGAAAACTTGGTATGATAAGTTTTGGACTCCTGCTCGTATTCAAAAGGCAAAAGCGATTGGCTTAGATCCAATTAAGGCACAAATCATGGCATCCATTGTAGAAGCAGAAACCAAAAAAGCAGATGAGAAACCGAGAGTAGCAGGGGTATATATGAATCGTTTATTGACTAATATGCCCTTAGGAGCTGATCCAACGGTGATTTTCGCTCATCAGGATTTTAGTATTAAGCGTGTAACCAAAGAGCAATTGAAAATCAATTCTCCTTACAATACCTACAAAGTTATTGGACTACCTCCAGGTCCTATCAATCTTCCAGATTTGGCTTCTATTGATGCGGTCTTGAATTACGAACGTCATCAATATTTATATTTCTGTGCAAAAGAGGATTTCTCAGGGTATCATAATTTTGCTGTGTCATACGATGACCATTTAAATAATGCTAGAATTTATCAGGAAGCATTAAACAAAAGAAATATCATGCGATAAATCACTTCGCATCAACGTAGTACCAAATCCTATCAGTGAGGTTATTTTTGCCTACTGATAGGATTTGGCTTTATTATTCGTAAATTAATTGAAGAAAATGTACATTCACGAAACAGAATATCGAGTGCGTTATGCTGATACCGATCAGATGGGGTATATGTATTATGGCAATTATGCTCGTCTGTATGAAATCGCAAGGGTAGAGGCTTTTAGAAGTTTGGGGTATAGTTATAAAGAAATGGAAGATTCGGGTGTGTTAATGCCTGTTTATGAAAATCATTCACGGTTTATAGCTCCAGCACTTTATGATGAAATGCTGACTATCAGAACAACCTTAAAGGTTAAACCAGCAGTACGTTCGGTTTTTAATTATGAAATCTTTAACGAAAAAAATGTCTTGATTCATACAGGAGAAACAACGCTTGTATTTTTGCATAAAGATAATAACCGATTAGTACCTGCTCCTGCAACGTTGCTTCAGAAGCTAGAACCGTTTTTTACTTAGTAAGAAACCGATTATTTATCCATATAGCTAGTGCATTAAATTCAAAATTCATCATTAGTAGTGTGCGAAGGATTGAGAAACGTTTGGTAAATTTAGATTTCGAGACCTAGGGCTTCACCCTAGGCTTAGGTGTGTCGCCCTTT
>JARXAV010000098.1 GCA_029865665.1 Flectobacillus sp.
AGGTCATGGTGCTATTGTTCATGGAGCAACAGTCGGCGATGGGTCGCTTATCGGTATGCGTGCTACTATTCTGAACAGAGCCACTATCGGTAAAGGATGCCTGATTGGAGCAAATTCATTGGTTACAGAAGGTACTATTATTCCTGATTATTCACTAGCAGTAGGCTCACCTGCCAAAGTAATCCGTCAATTTACGGAAGAACAAGCCGAAAAAATCAAATCAGGAGCAATGCACTATGTTGAAATGGCAGCGAAGCATCAGAATGGGGATTTTCCTTTGTGGAAATAAAAAGAAGAGCTTATTCCAAGTAGTTTAGGAATAAGCTCTTCTTTTTTATTTCGGAATAAGATTGATTACAACAATAAACCCGCTAAGGTCGCAGAAAGGTAGCTGGCAAGCGTTCCACAAATTAAGGCTTTGAAACCTAGTTTTGCTAAATCTGAACGGCGAGAAGGAGCCAGTTCTCCAATACCTCCAATTTGAATGGCTACCGAACTAAAATTGGCAAATCCACACAGGGCAAAACTCGTAATTGCTATCGTTTTAGGATCTAATGTCCCTTTTATTTTCATCAAATCAAGGTAGGCAACAAACTCATTTACTACCATTTTAGTTCCCATCAAAGCACCTGCCGCTTCGATGTCTTTAGTAGGAACACCCATCGCCCATGCAAAAACAGCAAAAAGTTTTCCTAGAATAAAGTTGAAACTTAATTCTGGTAATCCAACTGTACCACCTACTTTCGCAAGAATCAAATCAAGTAAGGCAATTAAGGCTATAAAACCGATTAACATCGCCACTACGTTCATTCCCACTTTCATCCCATCGCTTGCTCCGCCTGCAATGGCATCCACTAAGTTAACGTGCGTCTTGCTTACTTTTAATTTTACTGTTCCTTGCGTTTCAGACTCTTCGGTTTCTGGCATTACAATTTTAGAAATCACCAAAGCTCCTGGAGCAGCCATGATACTTGCTGCTAACAAATATTGAGCAGGCACTCCCAATGCAATATAAGTTGCCATCACTCCACCTGCAATACAGGCAAAACTTCCCGTCATCGAAGCCAATAACTCCGAATTAGTCATTCCTTTCAAATATGGTTTAATCATAATTTGGGCTTCCACTTGCCCAACAAAAGTACTTGCTACATTGGACACAGCCTCCGAACCACTTACTCCCATGAGCCATTTCATTCCTTTTGCCATAATCGCAACCACACGTTGCATGATACCTATGTGATAAAGAATGTTTACTAAAACAGCTACAAATATAATAGTAGGTACTACTTTGAAAAAGAAGATAAAACCGTTTTCAGGACCGAATACTTTTCCTAGTAAATCTTGTTTCACGAGAGGGCTGAATACAAATTCTGCTCCCTTATCAGACATTTCGAGCAAACGTTTGATTTTTTCACCTAACCACTCAAATATATGTTTCCCCAAGCTAGTTTTTAAAATAAATATTGCTAAGCCTGCTTGTAACCCTAACCCCACGCCGACGGTACGGTAATTAATCGCTTTCCGATTGCTAGACATCAAATATGCAATTCCTAAAATCAATACAATCCCGATAAGCCCTGTAAAACGTTCCATCCTGTTGAAAAAATTAATACTTTGTTTATATTAGTGTTGTTCTATGAAGAATATGTAATGATGTAAATATACCAGACTCATTCCGAAATGCAAAAGAAATGAGTCAGAGATGGCTGGTATTCCAACATCAAAGCCCAAATAAGCTAAATTTTCAAGTCTGAGCCTTTTAGAAGGTAGTCATAGCCATTGTATCACGCCTACAAGTACTCCGAATAAATCTCTAATCATTTGATAATATCCTGCGAAAAACCTATTCCATCAATCCCCTTCTTTATACTATTATTTTGAAAAATTCCAATAACAGCTTTTTCACTTCCCTACCGACAAGATTGCATGAGAATATTTTTTTATTGGACTTTACCAATACTACACCCCTGAAAATGAGTGTTTTACTCTATTTATTTAACTCCTGCTTTTATGTATTTTTGTAATGACATAAATAAAATAAAAATATGATTTATTTTATATTTTTTCATGGCACTATAAGTGACTTTCTATCATCCTTTATGTCTTAATAATGAATCCGATACAATTGCTTCGGATTACCTGTTTTGGCTCATTCGTATTGTACTTGAGTCGTTATTTTTTAGCACGATGTTTACAATCTATTAAAGAGCATAATTTCTCATGGAGAAAAATCTTTTGTAGATTTGACAATAGAATTGTATTTTTACGTTAAATCTTACGAAAAATACAAATTTTTTTGAGATTGTTTTTGGATAATTTTTAAAACCTTTTCCTTTTAGGGAAAGGTTTTATTTTTATACCTATCGCTCATTAAAATAAAATCAGTAGCATTTATTTGCCGATTTCCTTCTCATTAAGCCCACAAAACACTTCATTTTAAATTATCAAATATCAATACAATAAACAACAATAACAAAATAGAAATTATTGTACTATTTGAATATTATATTTCTATATACCCATTTTAAACTTTATTTAGTTTTAAAAAAAATCAAATAAGTTATATATTTATTAAAAATAAGGTTTACCTTTGTAGCACATTAGAAAAGAAAAATCCAAAAACAATACTATAAATAAGCGAGTAGCTTAGCAATCTGTTAAGCTACTCCTTTTATTAAAGCCCTTATAATTTAGATTGTTTCGAAAATAGATATTAGTGATTACTAACGATATTGTTTGATTTGAAGTTTGATTACAGCCTCCCCCAGCTATTTAACCTTGAAAAATAAACCCCGACTTAATCGGGGTTTTGTTTTTTTATCTCAGCCAATTGTTCTTCCACCTGCTTTATTTCTTTTTCCAAATTACAGGTTTCCATCCGTCCCTTGAGTTCTTTCAGCAAATTTTCTAAAAACCGTTGATGTGCCTTCGATAAGCCATTCATTGGGCGATGTGTCAACGAGCGATTTATCTTTTGCCAATCGTTAATCCAACTTACCAAAGAATCATCAAAATAGGTCTTTGAAAATTGCTCGAAAATATATGCTTCTGCTACCTCATTCGGATGAATCATATCGGCTTTATAAAAACGATAGTCTCTTAAATCATCCATCATGATTTCGTAAGAAGGAAAATAACTTACATCACTAAAGTCTGTCACCAAGTAATGGCAAGCTGCTCGTAAGATAGATTTTGACACTTGATTTTCAGGAATCCCATCTTTTGTGTGCCGCACGGGCGAAACCGTCAAGAGGATGCGTAAATTCGGATTGACTGTTTTAAGCGAATCATAAACGGAAGCAAAGCCTTTGCATATATCTTTTACACTAAGTAAGGATTTTTCAAAAAGCGATGCGGGCATTTTGTGACAATTTGCCAGATAAGTAGGTACCGTTTTAAGTTGATACACAAAGGCTGTTCCAAACGTAACAATAAGAACATCAACGCTTTTCAACTGATTTTGAACTTCCTCTAACTTTACAGACAATATTTCATCAAGCTGGGCTTCGTTGTTGGCTGAAAACTGAGAATGAAAGTCATAATGAAAGTAGCGTTCTTGTTGTACCACAAATAAGCGGGCATCAGGTGCGTAGTTAGGTTTCAATAACTTAAAAATACTCATCGGATTAAAAAGCGTCCCAAACGGATTGACTTCTACCGAAACCTTATTCTCCTTTAGTCGATTTCCAATGACCTCAGAAAAGCACGACCCAATTGTCATCCATTTTGTTTCATTTGTAAACTTCTCCCTCACTGGTTCAATTTCAAAACTGGTTCTGAATTCCATCATTTCATGCACTATTTTATCGTTATGAATCAAAACTATCATATTATCGAAATCAAAAAAACAAAATGCCCTACAAAACGTAAATTATCGTTAATTAATTGCCTTTTTTTAAAACAATTCTATAAAACTGAAAGTTGTTTATCATTAAGTAGGTAGGTATATCGTCAATCACACTTGTTTATATTCCTAACTTATACACACTATTTTACTTATTTTAAACATCCACGAGTATGGGGTTCAGTACAATTGCAGCCATCGGAAATTATAACAATATCGAATTAACTTCTCCACTTATAGGAGGGCTAGAGTTCATGACTAGACCAATCTTACTTGCTCCTGAGTTACAAGAAGATTTCGATGCAATTATTCGCTTTCACAAAAAACAAGACTGGAAATTCGATACTTCTCGATTAAGTACCTTTTTACGTAATCCTCTTCATACCATTGTTCTAACAGACGTAAACCAATCAATTCAATGGGTTAACAAAGGTTTTAGAACTATGACAGGCTACGAACCCAAGGAAGTTATCCACAAAAGACCATCCTTTTTACAAGGAGCTAGTACCGATTTTGCTCAAAGAGATGAAATTCGCAAATGTCTGATTGCAAGAGAGACTTTTACAGGAAATATTCTCAATTATCGCAAAAATGGAGATTCATACTTATGTAATGTACAGATTGAGCCTATTTTTAACCGAAAAGCTCAATTAAGTAATTTTATCGCATTCGAATTTGAGGTGTAGCGTTCAGTCACACAAAAATCATAATAACCTGATTTACAGACTGTTAAATATAACTGAATAAAATTTAATCTTTTTGAGAAAAAATAAGTACAATTACTCATTTAAATATAAGTATTTTTACTAATTTTGTCATAAGATTAGTGATTCAATAACACCAAGGTTTTATTGAGTTGTAAGACTTTAACAGAGCGAAGTGATTGAACACCCCCCAATTGTTCAATCACTTTTTTTTATGCCCATTTTTTTCAAAACCTCCTCTTAAATCGCCCTACGTCCCTTTTCAAATTGCATCTATTCAACAATGACTTTAATTTATTGCTTTTAGGGAATCAATACCTCCGAAGGTTTGTGTATTTTTTTTATATTTGAACTTTCGTGTACTAAAAGGGAGCATCTTTCAAAAAAGAACCACACTAACTATTTGTACCATTTAGCCATTTTACATTTTAGATCAAGATATTATGAGTAGATTCACGGGGGCTGAGAAGCTACGATTGCAAACACGTACTGACAACAAAGGATGGAAAAAATGGGGACCCTACCTGTCTGAACGTCAATGGGGAACTGTACGAGAAGATTATTCGTCTAATCAGGATGCTTGGAATGCTGTTTCACACGATATGGCTCGTTCTAAAGCCTACCGTTGGGGTGAAGAGGGTATTGCTGGTATTTCAGACAATAAGTCTCACATCTGCTTTGCCATGGCCTTTTGGAATCACAATGATCATATTTTAAAAGAACGTCTCTTTGGCTTAACAGGTAACGAGTCTAATCACGGTGAAGATGTAAAAGAACTCTATTATTACCTAGACTCAACTCCTACGCATTCCTACATGAAGATGCTTTATAAGTATCCCATCAATGCGTATCCCTATGATAAATTAGTTTCAGAAAGCAGAAAACGCTCAAGACTAGAGCCTGAGTATGAACTACTAGATACTGGAATCTTTGATAATAACGAATACTTTGATATTTACATTGAATATGCCAAAGGCGATGAGCAAGACATTTTAATAAAAGTAACGGCTCACAACCGTAGCGAAAAAGATGCTCCTTTGACAATTCTACCAACAATTTGGTTCAGAAATACTTGGTGTTGGGGTTATGAGAATTATAAGTACAAACCCATGTTAACGGGGGTATCTAACAAAGCTATTGAGGTAAACCACAAAGGCGTTGGGCATTTTAAACTCTATGCTGAAAATGCAGATAGTTTACTGTTCTGTGACAATGAAACGAATTACGAACGTTTACACGGAGTTAAGACAACGATTCCTTATACCAAAGACGGTATCAACGATTATGTGGTTGACGCTAAAACAGAAGCGATAAATCCTAACGCAATCGGGACAAAGGCATCTGCTCAATATGCCAAAATTGTGCCTGCTGGCGACAGCGTAACGATTCGCTTACGATTAGTAGATCATTCAATTTCAGAACCGTTTGGTGGTTTTGATGATACCTTCGACAAACGTATTCGTGAAGCCAATCAGTTTTATGACGAGATTCAGAAAGATGTTGTTGACCCAGAGTTAAAACTTATCCAACGCCAAGCTTATGCAGGGATGCTTTGGACAAAGCAATGGTACTACTATAACGTCAATGAGTGGATGAAAGGCGACCCTTCAATGCCAGCCCCTTCATCTCACCGCAAATTTGGACGAAATAGTACGTGGGGACACATGTATGCTGCCAATATTCTTTCCATGCCAGACAAATGGGAATACCCTTGGTTTGCGGCTTGGGACTTAGCTTTCCATACACTTCCATTGGCAAGGGTTGACCCAGATTTTGCAAAACGCCAATTGGCCGTTGTTCTTCGTGAATATTATATGCACCCGAACGGACAAATTCCTGCTTACGAATGGTCATTCTCGGATGTAAACCCTCCCGTTCATGCTTGGGCAACGTGGAAAGTATATGAAATTGACAAAGAGATTAATGGCAAAGGAGATATTAATTTCCTTGAACGTATTTTCCATAAACTACTCTTGAACTTTACTTGGTGGGTTAACCTAAAGGACGAAGGAGGAAATAATATTTTCGGTGGTGGTTTCTTAGGAATGGATAACATTGGAGTTTTTGACCGCTCTGCATCTTTACCAACTGGTGGACACCTAGAACAAGCCGATGGAACGGGCTGGATGGCGATGTATAGCTTAAATATGCTTCGTATTGCGGTTGAAATTGCAGTTGAACGTCCTGTTTATCAAGACATGGCTTCTAAATTTTTTGAACACTTCCTGCACATTGCGGGAGCGATGCAGTCAATGGGAGATGGAAATGTGAGCCTATGGGATGAGGAAGATCAATTCTATTACGATATGCTTCACTTGCCAAATAATAAGTCAAGTCTATTGAAAATCAGATCAATGGTTGGGTTGATTCCATTGTTTGCGGTAGAAGTGCTTACTCCAGATATGCTGGCAAAACTACCAGATTTCAAACGTCGTGTTGACTGGGTATTAGCGAACCGTCCAGATTTAGCTGGCTTAATTTCTCGTTGGTACGAAGCAGGAAGAGGAGAAAACCGTTTATTAGCCATTCTGAGAGGGCATCGAATGAAGATGATTATGAAACGAATGTTCGATGAAAACGAGTTTTTATCTGACCACGGTATTCGTTCACTATCCAAATTCCACAAAGAGAACCCTTATAAATTTGTGGTTCATGGAGAAACCCTACAAGTGGATTATGCTCCTGCTGAGTCAACAGGGAGTATGTTTGGAGGTAACTCTAACTGGAGAGGCCCTATCTGGTTCCCGATGAACTTCTTGATTGTCGATTCTTTGTTGAAATTCCAGTCGTATTATGGCAATGACTACGAAGTAGAAT
Organism: Flectobacillus sp.; assembly: GCA_029865665.1. Next base: position 7,366 of record JARXAV010000098.1, read on the forward strand.
ACCCAACTAATTCGGGAAATATGGTGAGTATCAAGACAGCAGCCTTGAGTTTGTCGGAACGCCTTATTAGCTTATTCAGAGAAGATAAAGAAGGGAATCGTCCGATGTATGAAAAATACGAGAAACTACAGTCCGATCCGAATTTTAAGGATTTGATTTTGTTCCCAGAGTTCTTCGATGGCGATACAGGAAAAGGCCTAGGAGCAATTCACCAGACAGGCTGGACAGGTCTTGTGGCTGAATTAATCTTGAGTGTGAGTAGAGCAGCAAAAAAAGAGGTCGAAGAAATGCCTTAAACGATAAAAAGCCGATTTGAAACGTTTCAAATCGGCTTTTCTATTATGCGATACGCTGATGTTTCTAGTGTTTGAAGTGACGAACACCCGTCATTACCATAGCTAGACCGTTTGCGTCACAATAAGCAACTGAATCTTTATCTTTAATAGAACCTCCTGGCTGAACTACTGCTGCAATACCTGCTTTATGAGCAATTTCAACACAGTCAGGGAAAGGGAAGAATGCATCAGAAGCCATTACAGCACCATTCAAGTCAAAACCAAATTCCGCTGCTTTGTCAATCGCTTGTTTTAAGGCATCTACACGAGATGTTTGTCCAACACCACTCGCTAATAATTGACCTTCTTTAGCAAGAATAATTGTATTTGATTTTGTGTGCTTACATACCTTCAACGCAAATTCTAATGCTTTCAATTCTGAAGCAGTTGGAGCTTTTTCAGTAACTGTACGCATTTGTTCCGCTGTTTCGGTTGATAAATCTTTATCTTGTTCTAACACGCCATTCAATAACGTTTTGAACATTTTCTTACCAAACTCAACGTTGTTACGCTTTAAGATAATTCTGTTTTTCTTAGACTTCAATACCTCTAACGCTTCCTCAGTATAATCTGGAGCAATTAAGATTTCAAAGAATAACGAGTTCATCTCTTCAGCAGCCCCTTTGTCAACTGTTCCATTGGTTGCTAAAACACCACCAAAAGCAGAAATCGTATCACAAGCAAAAGCATTCAAATAAGCTTGTTTAACAGTTTCAGCAGAAGCCACTCCACAAGCATTCGTATGCTTAATAATTACGAATGATGTTTCTGTAAATTCGTCCAATAAGGTAATACAAGCATCAACGTCCACTAAGTTATTGTATGATAACTCTTTACCATTCAATTTCTCAAACAAAGCAGCTAAATCACCATAAAATGTAGCCGATTGATGAGGGTTTTCTCCATAACGTAACGACTGATTAGGTAACGATTTGAAGTTATAAATATCCGTTTTATTTCCTGTGAAATAAGCGTGAATAGCCGTATCGTAGTGAGAAGAAGTACCGAATGCTAACATCGCAAAACGTTTACGATCTGCTAAATCTGTTCCGCATTCTTTTGCTTCTAACAGAGATAATACCTCTGCATATTGCGTACGAGAAGAAACGATTAACACATCGTTGAAGTTTTTAGCAGCTCCACGAATTAATGAGATACCACCAATATCAATTTTCTCGATAATATCATCTTCTGAAGCACCACTTGCAACCGTTTCTTCGAATGGATAAAGGTCAACAATCACTAAGTCGATCGAAGGAATTTCAAACTGAGCAGCCGTTTCTACATCACTTTCATTATCACGACGATACAAGATACCTCCGAAAACTTTTGGGTGTAATGTTTTTACACGTCCACCAAAGATAGAAGGATAGCTTGTTAAATCTTCTACTGCTGTAACAGGAATACCCATTTCTTCAATGAATGTCTGCGTGCCGCCTGTTGAATATAATTTCACACCATTTTTGTGTAATAACTCAACGATTGGAGCTAGACCGTCTTTGTAATAAACCGAGATAAGGGCTGATTGAATTTTTTTCGATGACATTTTTTGTAATTACGTTATCTGTGTAAAATACTGGTTATTCTAGTACTAAATCTACTCATAATCAAGGATTAAGCGTAGTAAATAGCAATTCCTAAAAGTGAATTTTTAAAAGAGAGTGCAAAATTAATACAATTTGTATTTTTCAAAGTATATCCAACGAACTTTCTGGAAAATAAATCCATAAACCAATAAAAACATACCTTATCTCATATTTTACATTCCTAAAATACCTTGTATATTTACAGCTAAACCATTTACACTGAGATTACTTCATTAAAAAGTAACCCCTATTTGTTAGAATATCAGGTCATTGAACATCTTTTTTTCATTTGCCTAACAAATATTAGTAAATTGGTACGATAATCACTTACTTATCTGTTTACGTCAGGGAAATATCTCCCATATTAAAAAGACAGCGTCATGAATGAAATGGAAATCGCCGAAAGTACTAAAAACACAACTAAAGTTCTTAAAATTGCCCTTGGAGTATCAATGCTACTCATCGGATTTATGGGTTACTTTTTATATGATACGGCTAATTTGAATCAACGACAGAGCGATACCATCGCTCAAAGAGACGAAGAGTTAACCATCACAATGGCTAGACTAGACTCCGTTTCGAATCAGTTAGATTTAAAAATTGAAGAAGTTGCACAATTAGGAGGTCAAGTAGAAGATTTAAAAAAGGCTAAAAGCCATGTGCTAAATCAAAAAGAAGTTATTCGACGTGACCCAGCTTTTAATCGTCAGAAATACGAAGAACAAATCGCTGAATACATCAGTCTGTTAGAGGAAAAAGATAATTTAATTGCTCAATTAAAATCGGAAAATGCAGATCTCAGTGGCAAAACACAAGCCATGACCCAAGAAGTACTGACGCTTTCTCAGGAAAAAGAAGGAATGTCTCAGCAAGTAAATGGACTCAAAGAGGAAATTAGTACGGTTAAGGCTAAGAACAATGTTTTAACTAGTAAGATTGTTACTGGAGCTCAGTTGAAGGCTGACAACCTTCAGATTTATGCACTCAAAGAAAATGGAAAAGAGAGTACGGGAGGTGTATACAAAGCAAAACGAGTGAGCCAAATAAAACTTAGCTTTGCTCTTCCTACTAATCCACTAACGGAACAAAACAGCAAAGAAATTTATGTTCGTGTTATTGACCCTGAAGGAGCAATCATTGCAGATAATGTAAACGTATCGGGCGTATTCAATCAGGATGGAAAAGATATTGCTTATACGACAAAAACGAGTATCCTTTATAGCAACGATAATCAAAAGGTGGACATTTTATATGCCAGAGGTCAAGTATATGAATCGGGCTTATATGCGGTAGAACTCTTTTCTGAGGGCTTTAAAATCGGTAGAGGTAGCTTCATTATCAAATAAGCAAACGAGCTTTCATAAACCCACAAAAAAGCCTTGTAAACGTCTCGTTTACAAGGCTTTTTTTATATTAAGTATTGATACACATTTATGATATGAACTTAGTAAACCCAAGTAATTGATTACCAATTTTTCACATAACTATGTTTTCTATGCACCTATGTGGTTAAAGAGTCTAGTTGACCAAATAATTAGAAATTACGTTCACCAGCTTCTCTTTTACCTAACATAACGGCTCCGACCATTGCCACAAAGAACAACACAGAAACCAATTCAAAAGGTAATAAATAATCTTTGTATAAAATCATACCAAGACTTTCTACCATCCCTGTTTGAGCTCCTATTGCACCAGAACCATTTCCTAAATTCATGTGACGAGTAGCTGCAATGAACACAACTAATAACGTACCGCCTAAAACCGCACCTGCCAATTTAGTCAGATTAGATTTCGACTCAGGTACATTCTTGCGTAAGTCTAGCATCATGATTACAAATAAGAATAATACCATGATTGCTCCAGCATAAACGATGATGTTAACTGCCATTAAAAACTGAGCATTTAACAACACGTAGTGACCAGAAATACAGAAGAAAGTAAACACTAAATACAATACGCTGTGGATTGGGTTTTTAGCAAAAACCACCATCAAAGCACTAAGCAGCGTCAAGGCTGTTAAAAAATACCAAAAGTTCAT
>JARXAV010000260.1 GCA_029865665.1 Flectobacillus sp.
TAATACTTCTGCGGAGTCATTTCCTACGCCTCCAGATTCAGATATTCGTCTGTTTTACATTCAGCGTAGTTCTAATTCGAATGCTATCTTATACGATGCCAATTTGTTGCCTAATAAAAAGTTAAATCCCAAAAATCCTGTTCATACCTATTGGATAAAATACCATGAGAAAGGGCAGAAAGAGGAATTGACGGGTATTCAGCGTTCATTGGCTTATGGGTTACACACAAGTGATATTCCCAATGAACCGAATGCCTACGAAGGACATTTTTTGGCTTATCGGAAAAGACGTTTTGTCGTGAAGCAAGATGCCAGAGGTGTACCTATTGCTTTGTTCCCAATTAACGGAAAAATGCAAATCCTGAAACGTGTTTTTGTGAATGTGGACGAAAGTGGCATGGTGCCTTCGGTGATTTATATCGAACTTTGGGGGAAAGATCCTGTAACTGGAAAAGATGTCTATGAGCGATTTAAGCCATAAATTAAGAAGGTGTGTAAAAAAAATATGAGCAACCGTCGCTCGAATTAAAGCTAAAACCAACTATATTGTTTGGCACAAAATGCTTTAAATTAAACGCTACACTTTTTACACACCTTCTTTTTTGAGGAAGTCTCTTGTTTTCAGCATACTAAGTCATACCTATTGACCGTTCCTCATAAACTTATTGCCCTTCCCGCTATTTTTTCCGAAATTGAAGGCTAATTAAATACCCTTACTACATTATATTCTGATGAACGTAAGTTGAAAAAACATTAAACAGGTAACACTATGTCCGTGATAGACAGCATTAAAAAGATATTTACCCGAAAAAAGTTAAACCTTGCATCCGAAAGTGTGCTAGATATACCTCTTGAAATTGCTTCTGAAAATACAGATTCCATTATGGTTTATGAAGATTTGGTAGTGGATGCCCAGCGGACTTCTAACGCACAGGATAGCACACCCGATTGGTTGATAAACGAAGATATTTTAAGAGATGAAGGCGTAATATTTGGACTTTCTGGTTCACATCCAGAAGAAAAATTGTCCATTATTCGTAACTATTTCGTCAAGCAAACGGCTGCCGTAGAAAAGGTAATTGAGTATGAAGAAGAAAAAATTGGAGAACTAAATTATTGGATTGAGGAAAAAGAACGCTTGGTGACGAACCTTGAAAAGAAAATCGAAGACCTTAAAAATTTAGAATTTACCCAACAACATCAATTGCCTCGTACCATCGTGGGCTTATGTTTGGCTATTGGCGTAGCTGTGGGTAATTATTACCTGATTGAAGTCTCTCTGAAAGGACAATTTGAACAGCATGAACTGATTGCGATGGGCGTGTTTGGGGCAGGGATGTTTAGCTTGTTCGGACGAGTTTCTTTTTTACACGATGAGGAAAAGAGCAGTTCTTGGCGAAAAGTATTAGAAGAAATAGGAATGCCCTTTGCGGCTGCCTTTTTTGTGTTTGCTCAAATCTTCCCGAAACAACCAGCCTTAAATGCTTGGGCGTTATTTGCCTTTATTTTCTTTTTGTTTCTGTTTGCTGGAAAGTTATTACTAGGAAATTTAACGCTATTAAAAGACGATTTGACGATTTACCAAAAACGGAATCAGTTAGCGAAAGATAAAATTAAAAAAGTAAAAGAGTGGGAGGAGGAGATTGGAAAGCATAAAGCTGAAATTGATAAATTCAGAAAGGAAAAATACGAAGTACTTCCTGTATTGACAAAAGCCATTGCCGAACGAACCCGTCATCATGCACAACGAGATATGCTTATCAAAATCTTTGAAAGTGAATATTACTTAGCGGTCAAATATCGAACAAAACTTGGTCCTAAAGATTTGGAGATGTTGAATATTATGAGGGGAGGGGAGTAAAAACGCTACGTTTAAAGAGAGGTGTAAATGGGTAGCTTGAATACAAAAAGCTAAATTATTATGGAAAATCAAGAAAAAAAACATACGGAATTCAATGACTTTCAACACGGTTATACGAGTGGATTAGAAGACGTTGAAAAAGATAACTACGAAGGGTATGTTCGCAGTCAGGTGAAATTTGAATGGCTTGGGCGTTTACTTGACGAAAAGAAAGGGGAACTTTCGGAAGTTAAAAACCTTATTGAATGGGTAAAAGGGCAACAAAAAACGGCTTTTGATTCCCTTCAAGTACGTTTAGGGAATTTTGAAATTGCCCAAAAAAATAAACTTCGTCTCGATGAACAAGCGGCTGATTTTCAAGAAAAAATCACGTATCTGAACGAAAAGCGAAAAACCACCGCTCAGAAGTACTCACTTCTGGCAGGAATCATCTATTTCTTTGCGGGTATTGCCTTTGTGGCAGGTGATTTAATCATTTCGCATGAAATTGTGGCTTATGCCTTGAACATTCGTAACGATGTAGAATCGTGGTCATTTGCCGTAGGATTAGCGATGATTTCAGTCTTGTTGAAACCTGCTTACGAACGCTTGATAGAAAGCCCTTATGCTGAAAATCCAAGTCCTCGTTCTAAAAAAGTATATGCTTGGTTTAAAGGAACAATGGTACTGTTTGCTACCTTGACCTTATTCATTTTGGGTTGGTTCCGTTATGAAGCGTATAAAACGGAAAAAATGAAAGAGGCAATTAACAAGTCGATTAAGAATATTCAGAACGAAGCTTTTGATCCGCTTAATCCGACTGCACCTCAATCGCCACAAGTGACCCAGCAAATTGATGCCAAACTGAAAACCTTTGACGGACTAACGCTTGATTTGGTTAATAGCCCATGGGCTTTAGCTTCTTTTGTGTTATCGGGTATTTTGTTTGCCCTTGCTGGAGCGGTGTGTTTAGGGATTTCGTTTCCGATTTTGCAAGCTTATTGGTCTCGCTGGGTGCAGATTGACCCACGTATTAAGCGATATACCAAAGCAAAAAGCAAATTGATACCTGCTTTAGAAGAAGCGGAAAAAGCATTTTCTGACCAGTTAACACAGAAAACAGTCTTGGAAAATGAAATCAAGTTATTACCTCCCTTGACCGATTTAGAAGAGCAAAAACACTACCTATTGAAAGAAATTGAAGCGATTCAAGAAGATATGTTACTTGCCGAAACCGATGCCAGAACCAAGGCATTTAAGGACGGATATAGCAAAGGAGAAGTGGTAAAAAATGTGATGGAAAAGGACGAACTTAATCAGTTTGTACGAGATACCTATTTTACAAGTTCATCCTTAGCTACTAAAGTCAATGGCTCTTCTGCGGATAAATCCATATCAAGTAAACGACCGCCTTTACGCCCTTATCAACAGCTTCGGAAATTAATTTCTGAGGATTTTGAAGGAGGGAAAGAGGTGCTATAAATATCATTCTTTGATGTTATGTGGAAGAAATTGTTAACTCTTTTCTATACATTGTTTTGTATGGAGTCATTAGCTCAAACTAATGATAGTACGTGCTATTCTTTGGAAGAGATAATACAGAATCCATTGAAAGTAAAAAAGTTAGTGATTAAGAATGAAACCTCTAAGACCTATAAAACTATTCCCAAACAAATTTTCAAGTGTACTAATTTAGTAGAGTTAGTTTTATTTAATACAAATCTGAGACGTATTCCTGATGAAATTAGTACACTTGAAAATTTGAGAATATTGTCAATTCCTCATGGGCATCTAAAACGAGTTAGTTCTAAAATAGGAACGCTTAGGAAACTCCACTACCTAGATATTTCTAATAATCGGTTGAAAAAACTTCCGAAAGAGTTATTACGATTAAGGTATCTGGAAACGCTGGTTTTATCTAGCAACCAACTTCAAAAGCTAGACTTGCCTAAAAGTTTAGGACTGAAATCAATTTATGCAGATCATAATCAGATAGACACGCTTTATGACGAACTATTTGGGTTTTATGATAGCATAGAAATACTATCCTTAAAAAGTAATGCTCTTCGTTACATTCCAAGTGATATAACTCAAGCTGCCCATCTTCAGATGATAAACCTGAATAATAACCGCCTTCGTGATTTTCCAGAAGAGTTTTTAGAGATGCCTCATTTAGAAGAAATACGCTTGGGTAAGAATCAAATCAATGAGCTTCCTGAATTAGTGGAAAAAAGTACAATAAAGCTATTAGATTTAAGTGAAAATCCACTAAAAAAGTGGAGAGTAAGACAATTTGCTCAAAAGTCAGAAATCCCAACACTTATCTTCATGAAAAAATTAAATCATTGGGAATATCTTGAGGAATAATAATCTTTCATCTCCTCCCACTAAACGCTACTTTTATTCCTAGTCCAATCAAGGCTGTACCACAAAGCTTATGTAAGTAGCTAGAAAATCGGGGATTTTGGTTTAATTTGGCGAAGAAGGCTGCTGAAAAACTAACCAAGATAAAAGACCAAATCGTTGCTGTGGTAATAAAGGTTGTACCTAAAGCCAAAAAAGGAAGTACCGAATCTTGCTTGGAAGAATCAATAAATTGAGGAAGAAAAGCGATGAAAAAAAGCGCAACTTTCGGGTTTAGTACATTCGTCAAAATCCCATCTCGATAAATTTTCCAGTAATTGACTATTTGCCTTGTCTCCTTCGTCTGCGATGTAGCTAACTGAGATTTATCGGTTAGCATTTGATAGCCCATATAAAGTAAATACACTGCCCCGACGTACTTGATGACATTGAAAAGGATAATCGACTTCGCTATGATAATAGAAAGTCCGAACGCCGCCAAAAGCGTATGAATTACGCTGCCTGTACTGATTCCTAAGGTCGAAATAATACCTGCTTTTTTCCCTTGTCCAATACTTTTGGTCAAGATAAAAATAGTATCGTTGCCTGGGGTGAGATTTAATAAAATGCCTGTTAGTAAAAACGTCTCAAAGTGGATAATTCCTTGCATCGTAGTCGGGGATAATCGTTTTACTTCTTTAAGCAAACTACCTATTTTACCCTAAAATTCCAACTTATTTTTATGGTAAACTCGTTCCTAATTCTTTTATAAATTCAATATATAAGGTTGGATGTGCCATAATCCAGCGATAAATCATTTTATCAGAAGCCTTTTTTGAAAATGCGTGACAATTGTTTTTTAAAATTAACATGTAGATAATTTTTGGGCAATGAATTTCCCTCTTTTGAATAAGGAATTATACTTAATTAAACCCAATTTAATAACAAAATAGTGATTAATGTTAACAAATTGTCTCCAATGTTAAGTAAATATTAACAAAATAGAAGTATTGTTAATACTCTGTTCACTTTATGGGAATGATTAGATAATATTCGGGTAATACCTTTGCAAAGTCAAGTTTAGAGACAGTTTATCAAAGAATAACACTATGCAACGCAATTATCTATTCAGTATTTTATTTCTTCTCCTTACTTCATTTGTGAGCTTTTCGCAAACAGGTAGTATTCAAGGTACTTTGGTGGATGCCAAAACAAATGAGCCAATGTTAGGAACGGCGGTTCGTATTAAAGGCCTTCAAATCGGTACACAAACAGATGTATCAGGTAACTTTATTCTTGCAAGAGTTCCAGCGGGTGTACATACGCTTGTATTCAGTTTTGTGGGTTATACTTCAAAAGAAATTCCGAATGTTCGAGTAGAAGCTGGTAAAACCTCCATCGTTAGCACAAATATTCAAGAAGCCAATACGACTTTAGATGCTGTTGTGGTGAAAGGATACAAAAACAAAGGAACAGAAGTTTCTGTTATTACGGAGGTTAAAAAAGTAGAGCAAATTGCGGTGGGTATTTCTTCGCAACAAATTCAAAAAACACAAGATCGTGATGCTTCGGCAGTGGTTCGTCGTGTTCCAGGTGTTTCTATTCAAGACGATCGTTTTGTGATTGTTCGTGGCTTAAATGAACGTTACAATACAGTAATGTTAAACGATGCCATTACTCCTTCTACAGAAGTAGATACAAAAGCATTCTCTTTCGATTTGATTCCTTCATCAGCGATTGACCGTATGTTGATATTCAAATCAGGTTCAGCGGATCTTCCTGGTGAGTTTGGTGGAGGTGTAATTAAAATTTATACAAAAACGATTCCTGATGCCAACTCGTTTACTGCTGGTTTTTCAGTAGGATATAGAGATAATACAACCTTCCAAACAGCTGCTAATTATAAAGGAAGTTCAACAGATATGTTGGGTTTCGATAATGGTAATCGTTCGTTACCAGCTGGAATCCCTGCTACAAGCACCATTCTTTCTGGAGCTAACACAAGTGCTGTCGTAAATGCTTTTAAGGCAATGCCTACTTACTATAGCTTGAGTAACTTATCGGTTTTGCCAGACTTTAGAGCAAATCTTGGACTTAACCGTCGTTTTACTGTTGGCGGAATTGAAATTGCGACTATCAACTCAGTCAATTATAGTTTCACACATCAACGCACTCCTAACATAGAATTTTATCGTTATGCGTTCAATGCTGATGCAGCTTCCAACAAAAGTGAGAAAGAGTTTGCTTATACTGATAATGGATACAGCGAAAATGTTCGTGTAGGTGCAATGTCTAACTGGGCATTTATCTTGAGTCCAGCTCATAAAATAGAATTCCGTAATCTATTTAACCAATTAGGTTCTAAAGAAACGGTATTAAGAACAGGTTATAACAATAACAACGTAGAATTGAAAAACTATTCAATGACTTACGAACAAAAAAGTATTTATTCTGGTCAATTGAGTGGGACGCATGAGTTGGCTGAACGTTCAAAGTTAACTTGGACAACTGGTTATGGTTATACGAATCGTCAAGAACCTGATAACCGTCGTTTTACATCAAGCCGTACCTTGGGTTCAACGGACGCCTTTGTGATTAATGTTCAGCAATCGCAAAGTCCAACGTTACAGCAAGCAGCTCGTTTTTATTCGTCATTAACTGAAAATGTAATCTCTGGTAAAATTGACTTTGAACAAAAATTAGGTAAAGCGGATGCAGAAGATGCTGAATTAATCAAGCTACGTGCAGGAACTTATTTAGAGAAGAAAGATCGTAGTTTTGCTGCTCGTTGGTTTGGTATTGTAAATGCAAATAACGTAGGGGAAGCAATTTTGACGGCAGCTCCAGAGGCATTTTTTGATGTGTCCAACTTGTCACCAACAGGGTTATTTTATAACGAAGGAACAGGCTATGAAGATTCATACAAAGCTCGTAATGAGTTATATGCAGGTTATGTAAACGCTTTTGTACCATTTACGAAGAAATTCAACGCCTCATTTGGTTTGAGAACTGAAAGTAACCGTCAGCAATTAGTAACGTTAAAGCGTGGTAGTGGCGAGCGTTTAAGTGTAGATAGACCTTTAGTAAGTTGGTTACCTTCAGCTACGTTGTCATACAAGTTGAACGAAAAAAATCAGATTCGTGCCGCTTATAGCCAGACTGTTAACCGTCCAGAATTTAGAGAATTAGCACCTTTCCCTTATTATGACTTTAACTATGATGTTACAAGAGTGGGTAATGCTGACTTAAAAACGGCTTCTATTGCTAATTATGACTTACGTTATGAGTTTTATCCTTCAGAAAGCGAAATTATCTCGATTTCAGGTTTCTATAAACAATTCACTAATCCGATTGAAGCAAGAATCTTAAATGCAGGTTCAGGGATTGCTTTTGGAGTTGGAAATGCTGAGTCAGCATTTAGCCGTGGAATTGAATTGGAAATGCGTAAGTCGTTGAAAGGACTTACGAACATGAAAGCAATTGATAATTTAACCTTATTGTTGAATGCTTCTATTATTGACTCTGATGTAAAAACAGGCTTCTCTGGACAATCATCAGACAGTCGATTCTTACAAGGTCAGTCTCCTTATTTGATTAACGCAGGCTTATATTATAATGACGCTGATCGTGACTTCTCTGTTAATATTTTGTATAACGTAGTAGGACAACGTATCTTCTTGGTAGGTGATGGCGTAGTATTCCCGACCGTGTATGAATTGCCACGTAACGTGATTGATTTGAATTTAACAAAAGCAATTGGTTCGCATTTAGAATTGAAAGTGGGTATTCAAGATTTGTTAAATCAACCGTTCCGCTTCTATAATGATACGAATAACGATAAGGCAATTGATACAAATGTGGACGATATTTTCAGAACATACAAACGTGGAACATCATCTACCATCGGTATTAACTACAAATTCTAATAGCATAAAATGACTTTACGGTGTATTTCTGGAAGTTTCCTTCTAGAAATACCCATAACAATAACATTAAAATGAAGACATTACATAAATTATTCATTCTTTCAGCATTAACATTCGGTACGGTTGCTTGCGGAAAATTAGAAAATGATTTTCAAGAACCTACTCCAGTTTCTAGCCGTGAATCGGTTGTAATCAGTGGTTCAATTTCTCAAAACACGACTTGGACTGCGGATAAAAAATATTTGTTAAGTGGTTTTGTATATGTAGAAGCAGGCGCAACGCTTACGATTCAGCCAGGCACAATTATTAAAGGAGATTTACCTACAAAAGGCTCGTTAATTATCAAACCTGGTGCAAAAATTATTGCAGAAGGTACAGTGGACAAACCAATTATTTTCACCTCTAACCAAGCAGCAGGAAATCGTAAAGCAGGTGACTGGGGTGGATTGGTGATTTTGGGTAAAGCAAAAGTAAACAAGACTCCAATCACGATTGAAGGCGAAAATACTACCACTTTTGGAGGAGATAACGATGCTGATAACTCTGGAATTTTAAAATACGTACGTATTGAATTTGCTGGTGTTGCCTTTGAAACAGATAAAGAAGTCAATGGATTGACTTTAGGAGCGGTAGGTTCGGGAACTAAAATTGATTATGTACAAATTTCTTATTCAGGTGATGATGCCTTCGAGTGGTTTGGTGGAGCAGTGAATGCAAAACACTTAGTTTCATACAGAACTCTTGACGATGATTTTGATACGGATAATGGTTTCTCTGGGAAGGTACAATTTGCTGTGGCATTGCGTGACCCATCGGTTGCAGATCAGTGTAGTTGTTCTGATTCAAATGGTTTTGAGTCTGACAATGACGGTTCTGGATCAACAGCATTACCTCAGACTTCTGCCCAATTTGCAAACGTAAGTTTGTTCATTGCTCCAGGGACAATCGACAAGAAATATCGTTCAGCTTTTAGAATTAGAAGAAACTCCGCTTTAAGTATTTTCAACGCTGTTGTAAATGGTGCTTATCCTAAAGCAGGTCTTGAATTGGAGGGTACTGCTTCTCAATCGAACTTTACTTCGGGTAAGGCTGACTATAAAGGTTTGATATTGACAGGATTGACTACTGCGAGTTTAAATGTAAATCAACCATTATTTACAAATGAAGCTCGTAAAAATGTGGTTTCTTGGAATGTTACTGATTTAGGATTT
>JARXAV010000273.1 GCA_029865665.1 Flectobacillus sp.
AAACTAGGTGCCGTATAAGGAGGCGTAATAGCTGTTTGACCAGCTATTACGTCATAATCGTGTATCGGTAATCCATCTTCATTTAGCCCATTGAATCCATTGAGTAGCGTTTCGGCTACTTTGGTAGCTCGTGGGTGTTCGGCAGGGCTTGGATTTAACGAGATTTCTTTGGGAAACTCATTAGGTAAGGCCTTGAACAACTCGTTGACTACTTGTTGCAAGTGTGCTATGTCAGGCAGATTAATATTTGTATTCATGGTATTTACCAATTTCTACGTCTTCTAAAACAGCAATGGCATCGTCAACCAATACGGCAATAGAGCAGTAAAGTGAAACTAAGTAAGAAGCAATAGCACGGTCGTTGATACCCATAAAGCGTACTGACAACCCTGGTGATTGTTCTCCTTGTAAACCTGGTTGAATCAATCCAATTACTCCTTGACGGCTTTCACCTGTACGTAACAAAATGATTTTTGATTTGCCGTTTTCGATTGGCAATTTATCCGAAGGAATAAGTGGAATACCTCGCCAAGTTAAAAACTGAGAACCAAATAACGACACTGTTGGAGGTGGAACACCACGGCGAGTACACTCACGACCAAAAGCAGCAATCGCTAAGGGGTGTAATAAAAAGAAACCAGGTTCTTTCCATACTTTACCAATCAATTCGTCTAAATCGTCGGGGGTTGGAGCTCCCGAACGAGTTTTGATTACCTGAGACGGAGCAACACTGTGCAATAAACCGTAGTCTTTGTTGTTGATTAACTCGCTTTCTTGACGCTCTTTGATGGTCTCAATTGCCAAACGTAATTGTTCAGAAATTTGGTTGTAAGGCTTGCTGTACAAATCCGAAACTCGTGTGTGTACATCTACGATTGTCTGAACAGCCGCTAGGTTATACTCACGTGGGTTTTCGATGTAGTCAACAAACGTCTGAGGTAAAACACGTTCGTCACGTGCAGAACAATCTACTTCGATTTGCGTAGCATCTTTTACTCTGTTTAAACGGAATACACCTGATTCAACGGGAACCCAGTGCAAAAGGTGTGTCAACCATCTTGGGGTAATTGTTCCCATTTGAGGAACACTACGAGTCGCAATCGCCAGTTGTCGTGCGGCTACGTCGCCAAGAGCAGTCTGTTGCTTGTTTTTAGTTATTTCTGCCATTGTTAATATATAAATTTATGATACTAATGCTTGTTCAATGTCCCACTTGATGTCTTCGATATGCTCGATACCTAGTGACACCCGCAAGACAGTAGGCTCTACTCCCGCTGCTTTTTGCTCGCTTTCTGAAAGTTGAGAGTGCGTCGTTGAAGCAGGATGAATAATCAGGGTTTTAGAGTCACCTACATTGGCTAAATGGCTGATTAACTTTAGGTTATTAACAAATTTTTCGGCATCTTTTTGCTCCCCTTTTAACTTAAAAGAAAGTACGCCACCGAAACCTCTGTTTAGGTATTTTTTTGCTAATTCGTGATATTTATTATCGGGTAATCCGAGGTAGTTAACGCTTTCAACCGCAGGGTGAGCCGCTAACCATTGTGCCAAAGCAAGTGCATTTTCATTGATACGTTCTACCCGTAAACTCAAGGTTTCTAAACCTTGTAACAATAGGAACGAGTTGAATGGACTTTGTGCAGGCCCCCAGTCTCGTAAGCCTTCTACCCTAGCCCGAATAATGAATTGGATGTTACCAAAAGGGCCTCCAATACCAAATACATCGTTGAGGATTAAGCCATGATAGCTCGGAGAAGGTTCTGTAAATTGAGGAAATTTGCCGTTACCCCAGTTATAATTTCCTGCATCGACAATCACACCACCCATGCTTGTTCCATGTCCTCCAATCCACTTGGTTGCCGATTCGATGACTATATTAGCTCCGTGTTTGATAGGTTGGGCAATTGCTCCGCCTGCACCGAAAGTATTATCAACCACCAAAGGCAGGTCATATTTTTGGGCTAATGCCGCAAAATCTTCAAAATCGGGAACACTAAAGCTCGGATTTCCGATGGTTTCTAAATAGATAAATTTGGTTTTATCATCAATCAATTTTTCAAAACTAGACACATCGTCACCATCGGCAAAGCGTGCTTCAACTCCAATGTTTTTGAAGGAGTTTTTAAACTGATTGTACGTTCCGCCATATAAGAAAGAGGTGGTTATAAAATTATCGCCTACCGTGGTAATATTATTGATGGCTACAAATTGAGCTGCATGACCAGAGCTTACTGCCAAGGCCGCTACGCCACCTTCGAGAGCTGCTATTCGTTTCTCAAAAACATCACTTGTTGGATTCATGATTCGGGTGTAGATATTCCCGAATTCTTTCAAAGCGAATAAGTTAGCTCCATGTTCTGCATTATTGAACACATAAGAAGTCGTCTGATAAATGGGTACAGCACGAGCATTGGTAACAGGGTCAGGAGTTTGTCCAGCGTGTAATTGAAGTGTTTCGAATCTCATATTTTTGTGTGGGTGTCTATCATATTCACCCGTTTATCGTTTGTTTTTGAATGATTTTTGTAGGTTGAAAACAGTCGGGTTTCCTTACTTCTTTTTTCTTAAATCAAGGTTTTGAAAATAGAATAGTCGTATGGCATCGATGTTTTTAAACTTGGTATCAGCCACAACTTGCTGATAAACATTGGAGTAACCTGCCTGTATATACGACGACTTCGTAAAATAATAAGCTAAACCCACAAAGAAGCGATTTTGGTCAAAAGGGAAATACGTACCTCGGGTATCTGCTATTGGAAAATTGATAAAAATCTCATCGCTTGCAACAGCCGCTAAGGTATTTGGAGCAAAGCCTCTTTTTGAAAGGGGGACACTAACTAAAAAATTGCTTCGTAAACGAATATCAAATTTATAGCCTTCTCCTAATTCGTTATCATTCTTGAGTCGATGTCTAAAACGTTCTTCCAAACGTACCCAAATCATGGTTTTAGCCTTACTGAGACGACCATGGTATTGCACTTGTTGCCAAATTCGATGCTCTGGCTGTGAAATATTCACATGACCTTCATCAGGAAAGTGATTGGTATATTCGTAGCCATTACTGAGTTTAACATCATCTGTTAAATAATAGGTTAATGCTACACGTCCCAATGCTTTGGAAGCATCGTTGATATAGTGATTGGTAGTACGGTAATGAAGATCTAGCCATAAACCCCATTTATCGGTAAATCTTGTTTGGTTGAAATAGCCCAACCAAAGCTGATTTTCCTGCGATGTCTGAGCAACTGTTTGGGCATGCGTAATACTTCCTGTCAGAAGACAGAGACTAATGGTAATGATTTTGTTCATAAATAATCGATGGTTGATTAGAATAGTAACGTAGTATGGGTAAAGAAAAAGTGAGGTGGAAATAAGGGATACTTATTTCTGTTATTCAAAGACTAATTTTTGAAGCATTACGCCTATCAATACTACATAAACGCTTCCTACGATAGACCATACCGCAACTTCTTCAAATAAAACAGAGTCCGTAACTGCTGTTATTGATTGTTTGATAGCTTCCATAATGTATTAATTTTAAGAGTGATTTGATATACCGTATAGTAATTTGAAATACTGTTCTTTAATCGTTTTGAAAAATAAGCTGATAAAGGTTACCAGAATGATTAGGCTTGTCTGATTAATCATATTCGGAAACAAGCTGATGCTAATCGGGATGAATAATAACAGACGGCTATATTCTAGGTAAAATACCCAGCGACGTTGTTCTAAAATAGCTCCACAATTAACCAGCGTCACTAAAATGATTAAAGAGGTAAACACCTGAACCAATGTAGGTAATTGTTCTTGATTATAAATGAGATAAAATAAAGAAACTAATACGACACTAATCTGAATGACGATATAATTGCGAAACCGAGTAGAACTTACTTCTTGGGCAACCTGAACCAGAAACTTCGGTTCTAGTAGTTCTCTAATGTTGGGGTCTAGGGTTTCAGGCTTACTCAACAGGATACGTAATTTTCCTTTTAAACCTGGCGTTTGCTTACAAGCATGTAGCAATTCTAGCAGGTAATGAAAATGCTGCCACAGAAAACTATAACTTTTGATGGGTTTGGTTAGTCCATAAACGGGTTCTTCGATTTCTTCGGCAAACGTGCCAAAAATCTTATCCCAAATAATGAACATATCGCTGTAATTTTTATCTAAATACTGTTCATTACAAGCATGATGGACACGGTGATGCGAAGGCGTTACTAAAATGTATTCTAAGAAACCCAATTTGCCAACGGTGCGAGTATGGGTAAAAAATGGGTAAATGCCATGAACCAATAGTACCACGGTAATCATCTCGGCCGAAAATCCAATGATGGGTAATAACGACCAAAAGAAAGTACGAGCAATTGCCTGAAAAATAGTGATCCGAGCCGAAACAGTGAAATTAAACTCTTCGCTTTGGTGATGTACAATATGAAGCCCCCAAAGAATGTTTACTTCATGCCCTAAACGGTGATACCAATACCATAATAAATCGGTGACTAAAAACAAGGCAACCCACGAGATAACCCCCGACTGAATATTGAAAATACCAAAATGCTGATTCAAGTAATCATAAACGAAATAGAATATTCCTGCCGTAAAACAATCAGTCAATCGTTCTGCAATACCTACATTGAGGTTGGCAATGGTATCTTGAAAGTTATGCAATTTTCGTCCTTGCTTTTTGGTAATCCAGAATTCGATAACCATCAAAATGATAAATAAAGGGATTGCATAAGCTAGATATTTCGTGTGCATAGTGCTTTAAGGTTAGTAAGTTATGATTAAAAGACTCGGAACATTGGGCTACCTGTCGTGATAAAAACCCAATGTCGAGTACCCACTTCAATCTCTGTGTGTCAGTTATCTTTAATTAATCAGGGGCATCAACAAAGGTGTTGATATTCAATAAAAAGTGCGACACTCAACGCACTAGCCAGCATAACAATTAAACCGCTAATGAAAATTGTTTCCAAAGTAGTTGCTTTATGTAAAAAGGAGTCGGTGATTTCAGTGAATGAATTCATAGCGAATATAGTCTATCGTTTTTATATACTAATTAAAGTAAATTAAGCTGCCATTTCTTGGCGAATAGCCACAGGAATATTGTTACTTGCTCCATAAACAGAGGCTAACATTTCAGTAATTGAAAAGGGATTATCAAAATGTTTGTCGATAGCGGCGTACACAATTTTCCCGTTTCTTCCAATGGTATAAACAGCAGGAATAGTAACATTTTCAGAAATACCTGCAACGCTTTCCCACACTGGAAATTCCTCGTCATATAAGCCTAATTGCGTAGCGATTGTATGCGTAGGATCAGCGACTAATTGAAAAGGGATTTGGAAGTAATTTGCAAACTCTTGAACTTCTTTCGTCTGTCCTTGAACAATCACTACTAGTTCTCCTCCAAGTGACACAATTTCTTGATAGGAAACTCTTAATTTCTGAAGGTGTTCGAAAGCATATTGATTCCAACCTTCTGATAAAAAGCTAATCACCAAAGGTTTGTTACTGGCAAGGTGTCTAACTTGGGTCGTACTAAAACGGTTGGATG
>JARXAV010000284.1 GCA_029865665.1 Flectobacillus sp.
GTTTTACATCACTCCAAGTTAATACAGCCTGATTATTTAGGATTTCATAACTTAGTAAAGGGGGCGACTGTACCTCCTCTTTTTTGACAGGTACATACGACACATAAGGAGCATAAGCACTGGTATCTTGTGTGACATTCATGGCCATCACGCTATAATAGTAGGTTAAACGAGCCGAAAGGTAATCGGTGCTATCAACGTATTGTTGTGTTTTAACAGCAGAACGAATAGGTTTCATTTTTTGAGGACTAGTCCCTCGATAAACGATGTAACTAAAAATTGCTTTTTCATCGGCTACTTCCCATGATAACTTAGCAAATTTCCCTTCCGAAACCACTTTCAAATTAAAAGGAGGCGTTGGACGGCTAAATTTAGCACAGGTAATCGCTACAGAAGCACCAACATCTTGTTTCAGTTCTTGAAATTCGATGAATACAGGTCTTACATAGTAGGTAAACAATTGTCCCGCAGGATATACCTCCGTATCTATGAACTGACTGGCTGTTGTAGGTAAAATTTGGATTACCTTAGCAGGATCTCCCCCTATACTTTTAGCAATTTCAACGCCTGCATAATAGGGCTTATTCGCTAATTTTCTCCATTTTAAAATAATCGAATTAGCACTATCTTTCGCACTTACACCATAAATAAGCTCTATACTTCCATTATGAGCAATTACTCCACGAGCAATTTTAGTGGTATCTCCTTGATTGTAAACATAATCTTCTGGAATTAGTATAGCTTCAACGAGGTCATCTAACTTCCCTATAACCCTAGCTGAAATCCGTCTATTACCAAGAGAATCAGTATCTGCTATCTTCTTTTCTAAAAAACGCCAACTTAGGTTTCCATTGGTGCGATAATAAACTAGAAAATGCGTATTAAAATCATCTATCGAATTAGTATTTAATACCTTGGGATTGTTAAGATAAATAGCTTTGATTTGGCTATAAGACTTCTCATCTGCTTTCTTAGCAGTATTTTCTGGTATATAGCCAAATACTTCATTGAGCTGACTTCCAACCCTGGTTTGCTCAAGGGCATTATCTTCTAACGTTGGAAAGTTCAATTTCCATTCAAAAGTAACAGATGAGTCTGCTCCTGCCACTTTTGACAATTGCGATTTTATCTCTTTCAATAAAGGGTTTTGGGGATAAGAAAATACGCCTATTTCTTGCACTAATGTTTCAGGCTGCTCCTCTTTTTTTTCATAGATACTATATCTATAAAGTTCATTTTTCTGGGCTGTTTTATCCAAAAAAGCAAAACCAAACGCTTGCAAAAACTCAATCTTTAATTCGCCAAACAAGGCAAGATCTTTATAGGCAGGATGACTATTAAAATAAGCCATAGTTTGTGACGGGCTGGTAAATTTTTTCATTTTGTCAAATTCACTTGCTTCTCTTATCCCTACCAATGCCTGAAACTCCTGATAGGTCTTTATCATCTGCAACTGTCCAATCGTCTTAATACCTTCTTCATTCAATTTTTGACGTTTGATGATATATTTAGCATCACCTATCTTTTTGGATGCTAAGAACTCAGCATTTAAGCGAAGATACACCCCTTTAGGCGAAGACAATGCAACAACTTGTTGCTCTTGAGCTACCACCCATTTAGATAATAAAACAAAGAATAATACGTATGAAAAGATTCTCATAAATTCGTTTTTTAATGGTATATACCGTATTTCTTATGGTCACTTGTAAAGTTAAAAATAACTTCACAAGTGACTACTAATACCCTTATTTTCCTTTTGTAAGTGTTGACCAAACAATATCTTTAACTCGATACACAGCGTTAGTGATATTACCTGGATTTAAACGTTCTAAGGACTTATACAAGACTAAATTACCGTCGTTTTGCATCATTAATACTGCCTCTGCTCCTGATTTCCCATAGGTTTCAGATGACCATGCTGGAATTCCTCCTTTGATATAAGCAACAACATTTCCATCCTTTTGTACTTTGAAGGCATCTACGTCTTTCCCATAGGTTCCTGTTGTCCATATCGCTAATGCTCCTTTGTAAAGCACTACGTTACCATCAGACTGTAGGGTCACTTTATAAGTACCATTGAGTGACGTAATAGATTGATTTGGCCTTAGCATATTTTCTGCTCTAATGGTGGACGTGTTAATTTCATTCTCTGTAAACAAATCATTTGTCCCCGACGACCAAATGCCTTCTTTTCCATTTTTGTAAAGTACTAAATTACCGTCATCCTGAATAACCATTACTGTTGTGGCATCACCTTTTCCATTAGTACTAGAAGCCCACTGAGGATTACCACCTTGCCCATATACTACCAAGTTACCATCTTCCTGTAATCGTAAGGCATCACCTGATGTATTAGCCTGCCATATTAAGGTATTATTTTTAGTGATTACTAGATTACCACTTTCATTCAGTGTGACTTTATAGATGCCATTGGCCGATGTTCTTGACTCGCCACGTTTCAACGCTCTATCAGAAACAATAGATGAACCTGCTGGATACGGATTTTCTCTATCTTTCTTTACCTTGCCACCTGTAGTGCTTGAAGACCAAATAGGTTCAAAAATTCTATATATAGAAACACTGCTTGACTTTGACTCCTCCAATGTTTTATAGAGCACTACATCACCGTCGTCTTGCATCATCAATGCTGTTCGATTATTTCCTTTTCCATTGGTTACAGTGGCCCAAACAGGCACTCCATCTTTTGAATAAGCTACTAAATTACCATCGTTTTGTACTTTAAAAACATCCGTTCCTTTTCCAGCTGTACCTATGGACCAGATTTCATTTTTTGCTTTCCGAAGGACAACATTGCCATCACTCTCAAAAATCAACTTATAGGTATCATTAGGTGATGTTAGTGACTGATTATGACGTAATGCTTTTTCGTTTTTCAAAATGGATTTCTCTACTTCCACTTCTGATAATACATTATTTGTATTAGAGCTCCAAAGTGCTTCTTTTCCATTTTTATAAAGTACTAAGTTACCGTCGTCTTGGATAGTTAAAATTGTAGTACGATCCCCTTTGCCTTCAGTATCAGAAGACCATATCCTATTCCATTTACTATCATAAGCAACCAAGTTTCCATTCTTTTCTACTTTTAGAACTTCAACTCCTTTACCACCCGTTTGAGTGTCCCAAATCTTAGCTCCTTTTTTCGTTAATATAATATTACCATCCTGAGTAAGTGATAATTTATAAATACGATTAGGTGAGTTTTTCGACTGATTAAGCTTTAATAAGCTTTTTGCTTCAAGCGAAGATTCAGGTAAAAATGGATTTTCAATTGTTTTTGGAGCAATACGTCCACTTTTATTTGAATTCCAAATTGGGTTTTTAAAACGATATAGCGTTACATTACCTGGTCGTAAAGATTCATATTCACCATACAGTACAAGGTTTCCATCATCTTGTAAGAATAGCACTGATTTACTCCCTCCTTTTCCGTGTGTTGAAGATGCCCATTCTGGTTTTCCATCCTGAAGATATACAACCACATTTCCATCATTTTGTATTTTAAACATACTCACATTCTTGTCATCGGTATCTGTTGCCCACACAATTTTACTGATATAATTACGAAGCGTTACATTGCCATCCGACTCAAGTGTCAGTTTGTAGTCCCCATTTGCGGAAACAAGTGACTCATTCGTACTTAGCGTTTTTTCTGCCTGAAGAATCGATTTTTTAACTTCTTCTTCTGCAAATACGTTCGCAGTACCCGAACTCCACATCTGTGCTTGACTCTCGTTATGCAACACCATATTTCCATCGTCTTGCACCACCAAAACAGGAGAGGTTCTTATTATTCCAGCTTTCAAAAAGAGTTGTGCTTGGTTGCTTAGGCTTGTATTAGAAGACCATTTCGCCACGCCATTTGCATAAGCTACTAAATTACCATCTTTCTGTAATTTAAGAACATTTACACCCGTCGTGTTAGTTTCCCAAATCTTAATACCCTCTTTTGTAAGTACTACATTACCAACATCTTGCAATGTCAACTTATAGATTCCATTAGGCGATGTTCTTGATTCATTTACACTTAATTCACTATCCGTTACGAGCGATGCAACTGCTGGGAATGTATTTGCTTTTTCATTCTTAGAAGTTCCGCCATCTGTTCCGCTACCCCAAATAGCATCCTTGCCTCGGTAAACCTTAACATATCCCGGAGTAATTTCATCTAACGACTTATAAAGCACCAAGTTTCCATCATTCTGCATTAATAAAACGGTAGTGTTATTTCCTTTGCCATTTGTTTTAGAATCCCATTTAGGTACTCCGCCTCTAGCGTAAGCTACTAAATTTCCATCATTCTGTACTTTAAAGGCATCAATATCCGCACCACCTGTTTCAGTAGCCCAAATTACTTTTCCATTCTCTCTGCGGAGTGTTACATTTCCATCAGTGTCAATTGCTACTTTATATTTATCATTGTTAGAAGTCAGCAATTGACCAGGTCTCAACATATTCTCTGCTTTAATTAACGATTTACTGGTAACTTCAGCTTCTGTGAATATGTTTGATGTACCTGACGACCAAATAGAATTCTCTCCATCTTTGTAAAGCACCAAGTTACCATCATCTTGCATTACCAATACTGTTCTATCACCACTTTGGCCATTTGTTTGAGAAGACCATTTAGCTGCTCCGCCTTTAGCGTAAGCTACTAAATTTCCATCATTCTGTACTTTAAAGGCATCTACTCCTGTGGTACGAGTTTCCCAGATTTTAGTGCCATCTTTTGTAATCACTACATTGCCATCCTCTTTCTGAAGGGTTAATTTATAAATCCCATTAGGTGACACTTTCGATTCGCCAGGTGCTAATGATGACTCAGCTGTAATCGAACTAGCTTCTGAGAAACGATTTCCACCAGACTGTGTACCCGGCATATTTCCTCCCAATTGGACACGCCATCCTCTCGCTTCTGGTACCCCTTTTTCTTGATAATATACTCCCATTTGTCCTTCAAGACAAATCTTAGCAAATCTACTTCTAGTACCACATGGATACGGCACATCAATACGTGCCCAACACCTCCATGATGTACCATCACAGCAGGTTATACATTTAGAACACCACGTTATCCCTGTGATGCTATAATCATTACAAGCTTCATTGGCATAATTACCCGCTCCAATTTCTAATTTAGCATTAGCAGAAGCTCTAAAGTTCCAGCCTAATTCATTGGTTCGTCCACCACCTAATTCCAAATCTAAATCTAGCTTACCTCCCATGTTAAAAGCTAAGATAGAAGCTTTAGCTTCTGCTTCCAATTTCAAAGAAGAGGTAATCATAAAGTTACCATTGGAGAAATTAACGCCTGCATGAAGTCTCCCTTTAGCATTAATTTCCGAACTATATTTAACTAAATCAATACCAAAGGCACTTAGTCCACCATTCTTTGTAGATTGATAAGCGACATCTACACCTAAATAGATGGCGGAGATAGTACGATTATCGTTTTGGTATAAGTATTTTGGCAATCCTTTAACATAATTACCTAACTCTTTCGGAGCGGCACCATCCTGCGTATCACACATAATACCAAGTACTGCGATTCCGTTGACATTCATTCCTAAAATATCTGCCCTTACAGTTGCCCCCAAGAAAAACCCTGCTGACTTTGAGATAAATGCGAGCCCATCGACTTTTACTTTTTTATCCGAAACCTTAATTTCGCAATCAATCTTACATACAACCATTACTCGGCACATATCAATATCTGCCGTGACATCGCATATTTTCTCTTCTTTTTCGTTTCTCGCCACTATGATTCCAGACCATACTTCCATTGACCCTCTTATCACAATAGGAACTCCCGAAGAGCATTCTGCTTTTCCATCATATTCAACTGCCAGTCTAATTTTTTTGTACCTTGTTACTTTTTCTGGCACTCCAGTAGTACGTGCGTCACCTAACAAGAATACTGCGAACTTCTTATCTGCCGTATTAAGGTCAAACCCACCACCTAAGGCTGTCCATGTAATAGGCCCCATTGGTAAACCTGTTGGTCCTAATGCCACTTTTAAGGCAGCCCCCAACTCTATACCTGTTCCATTTCCTTTTTCGTCAAAAAGTTTATAAAACTTAAGAGACATAGCCGTTTTCATTGTTGCCCCTTCAAATGTACCCTCTCCTTCTGCTCCAATTTTTTTACCTGATGTACCTATCTTAACTTTAGCATAAGCTCTAAAAGAAGGAGCATCCACTTTGAGCATGAACTCATTCATTTTAAAAACAATACCTTTGCCATCAAAATCACCGACATAAAACGAGGCATCCGAATCAATATTTACGGATTTGGTTTCTACTTCTACCCCACCAGCAAAACCCATCGCCCATGCCGTTGTAAGTGGATTATCTAATGTGACCTTGTCTTCAATCGCCTTCACACTCAGATTATCAATAGCAGCCCCTTCTTTCGTTTTCTGACTAGCTTCAGAAGTTGCTCCAATACGTTTACCTTCTTTATCAATGTATGTATTGGCATCGTTGAATTTGACAGACGAATTCAGTTTTTTCATTTCGTCTTCACTCATTTTGAGTAAATCCTGTATTTCGCTTTCTTTTACAGGCGATGCAGGCTGCGTTTCGGTTGCAGCGACTCCTTTTGCAAATACAATACGACGTATTTTGATTGCTACAGGACCAAAACTCAATGCGTCAGGACTTGGTGCTGCCGAAACAATAAACTTACCCGTTGTTGACCACTTGAAAAGCTGAACCTCAATAGGAAACACCCTATCAATCAACCCTTTAGTTTCTCTACTTTTGGTATCTACTTCTCTCTGCTGCCCATTTTCTACAGCCACTCTTGCATCTGTATCTTTCTTTTCAGCTTCTACTTTAGCTTTCTTAGCTTTAGCTGCTTTCTCTAATTCATCCTTTTTTTCTGCCTCCGCTTTAGCCAGTGCAGCCCTATCACTTTCAACCTGATTTTTTAGTTTTTCTAATGCTGTACGTTTCTCTTCCAACGCTTTTTTCAAGTCATCGGTATCATACATTTGTAATCGTTTACGTCGCTCTGCATTTTCGGCAGTTGTAAGATTAGCTTGCTGAATTGCCAGTTCTTCTTCTCGCTTTTTACGCTGTCTTTCCTCAATTTCAGCCTGTTTATTTTCCAGTTCTTGATTTGCGTCTGCTATTTTTTTCTCATTATCCTTGAGCTTCTTATTTATCTCAATTTGCTCTTTAGAAAGATCATGACCAAAACGATCTTTAGTGTCCGTTGATAAATCTTTCGATTCTTTCTCATCGTATTCTATTCTCAAAGAACCTTCAATCTCATAGCTTTTATCATCGGGATTTCCTTTGATTGTAATACTTTTCTTACCTACTGTTTTAAAGCGTAGTTTACTAATTTTAAAACCATCTTTAGGAGTACTCAAATCTACGTTAGGATACACTCGTCCATCTATTACCGAAAGCCCTAATGAATTAATGTTAATGTAGTTTTCTTTGTCCGTATTGATTGTACCACCAACGCCAAAGCCTTTGAAATTGTTATATAGCTGTACGGTTTTCCAATAGCACATAAACTTATCTGCCATTCCAAAACGAACAATTTCGGGTTTTGCCTCATCAGTTTTACCGATTGTTGCCATCTTCATGGCAAACTTTTTATCAATTTCGAGCTTTTCAATCGCTAGTGCTGGGTCATCCATTTTAAATCTCCATATCTCAGGAAGTAATAAAACACCCTTCATCGAAATACCCGATTTTTTTAGGACTGCTTCTTCAGGATTAATACCAGCCATAACGGACGGAATCCCTACAAGAGGTACCGTTCCAACAGGAATCCTAACGAAATCAGCATATTTGTCCACCTTTTGAGGTGCCTCATAATCCTTCTTAACTTCCTTCGGAGCGGTGATATTATTCATATCCTCCTTTTTGGCCGCATGCGGAAATTCAATTTTATACTCCTTACTTTCTGATAATTCATCTAAATTAACAGGAGCAAAAGCGAGTAATAGAGGTTCTTTTTCGGGTGCTTCCGTATATTTTTTACCTTGCAAATCAGTTAAAGCCTTTTCTTCTATCTTTTTGGAATCCCCTTTAGCAGTTGCTACCGCATTTTTTTGATTCTGAATTTCCATTTTTAAGGCAAGTGCATCATCTTCTTTTCGTTGCGTTTCTGACTTCGAAGCTTTTTTATCTGATATTTTATCATCTGCTTTGCCGAATTTTGCTTCCTTATTTGGATCTTTTACTTTTAGCTCCATTTTTCCAAAATTCACTCCCATCATCTCCCTCTGAGTAAATTCCATCTCAGAGGCACCAATTTTACCATCGCTTGCTTTCCCTGCCTTTACGTCTAAATGTTGCATACGAATATAAGGTTCACCTTCAGGGTTCCCTTGTAACGTAATTGGGGCATAGCCAAAGAGCATAATTTTCGCTTCTGTTTCTACAAAATTGACAGAAGTCATTACTGTAACAGCATTATCTTTATTCTTAGCATCTAGTTTTACAACAAGATTTCTAAAATTCAACTCTTTTGTACCAGCTGTGGCAGAGAAAATATTCGTTTGCTTTCCTTTTTCAAGCTTTCCTTTGTCTAAATACAACACACCCGAAATCAGATAGGCATCACTTGATTGCTTGATCGCTTTATCCACTTTAATATTAAAACCCATTAACGTAGCAAACTTAGGAATATCGTTATCCTGTCGTAACAAATAGAGGTCTTTCCGCCTTTTTTCAAGGGGATTAGCACTATTATGTTGTTGTGCCTGAATAGCCGTAAAAGCATACTTAGAGGTAGCAAAACCTTTTTTACTTGCCTCTAGCTCAAAATCCTCTCCTTTGGGTACTAGTACCTTAAATTGCCCATTTTTATTGGTCAAGCCTTTACTACCGCTTACAGATACCTCTACACTGTCAATGGCATTAAAAGAATCCCCAGGTTTACGAACCGACGCATCATATTCCTGATGAACTCCCTTGATATACGTTGTACTATCATAAACGGTTCCATAAAAATACATAGCAGGCTTGAGCCTTATTTTTACTAAAAATGTATCTTTTTTAACTTTAGTTTTTGGTAAAGAAATGGTAAACTCCTCCTCGACATAGGTTGGAATCGACGTGGTATCACTCGCTAATACTCGTTTATTCATAACTTTAATAACCAATTCCCCCTTCGATACTTTACCCACATATCCACCTGTCCAAGTAGCTTTTCCATTATACTTTATAAGTTGCCCTTTTTGCACCACTTGTTCGTTATCGTCTATTTTGACAACGGCCTCCTTTAAATAAACAGAATCCTCAGCATTTCTCAACCCTAGTGTTCCAGTTCTATTGATATAGGTGATAATCCTATATTTTACCTCGTGATTAAGAACTACAGAATCAACTGCATAGAAAGATGTGAGAGTACTTTGAGTCTGTACAAAATTTTCTTCAAAAAATTGTTCTCGATTAGGCATTCTTGCTTTTACCGCTTTGATAAAGCTCTCTTTTCGATCCTCCATCGTAGCTCCTGTAATCGCTTTTTTCTTGAATTTACTGACAGGCATATAGGTAACATCATAGCCATCAAAAGAGACTTTCACAGAATCTTTCATTTCGCCAACACGTGCCAAACTAAAATATCCTTCTGCACTCGTTTTACTTGATTGGCCTTGCAATTCAACTGTTGCTCCCGACAAAACAGAGCCGTCACGTAGATAGACACGCCCCTCTACATAATAAGCATTACGGTTGATAACCAGTATTTTTGCCTCATCTTTCAATTGATAGACAAGCGTATCCGACACAATGTTATTTGCATTGAGTGGGTCAACAGCACTGAGTACAATTTTGGTATTTTTAGCTGTGTTTTGTGGGATGTCTATTTCAAAATATCCTTTATCATTCGTCCGAACAGATTTTCCTAATACCCTTACTGAAACATTGGCAAGGCGTTCTGTTTTTTCACCCTTTGTTTCTACATAGCCACTAATGAGATGATTGGGAGCTGTATAATTAAAATAGTCGGTAACGCCTGCATAGCTCCCCTCTTTGATGTCTTCGATATCATTTACAGGAAATACAACCGCTTTACGACCCTTCTGTTTTACTCGAAGCACAAATTTGTCATTGTACGGTTTATTATAAAATAGTTGGGCGACTGTACTAGTTTTGCCAAAATCTGCTACTTTAACATAAGTATCATTATTGAACGAAAGTGTTGCTTTTTCACCATCTATATTTCCCTCCTGTTTGAGATAAGGATTCTTATCAAGGCTTGTTTTAAGACGATAAAGGGCTATTTCTTCAATATTATCCTTTGATAAAGCCGATTC
>JARXAV010000315.1 GCA_029865665.1 Flectobacillus sp.
TCAAGCTCCTCGTTGGATTTGGAATACAGAGTTCTCTTATTACCCGAAAGCTATCAAAAACTTACGTGCTTCGGTAGAATGGCAACACGTTGGAAGCTGGTATCAGAACCAAGTGAATACCGTTTCTTACCCTGGTTATGATGTATTCAACGTGCGATTAGGTTACAAAATCTTTGGTGTTGAGGTATTTACGAATATTCTTAATGCAAGCGATGCTCTTTATGCTTATAATGCAAGCCGTGGTAATGCCTCAACTGATAGAACCTCATTTACTCCTGCTGCACCTCGTACGTTTACGATGGGTATTCAGTATAATTTTGGGAAATAGCGGTTGTTAGTCAGATTTTGGATGATGGATTTTGAATTTTGGATTCTGGGAAACGGATTATTCAACATCTAAAGTCCATCATTTAGTGCAGTGATGATTTTGGATGTTGGATTTTGAATTTTTGGGAACAGGTTATTGAACATCTAAAGTCCATCATTAGTGCGGTGATGATTTTGAATTTTAGATTTTGAATTCAGAGGAACAAGTCATCCAAAATTCAACATCCAAAATTCAAAATTATCCCAGTGTCATCCAACATCAACTTAACTCATTTTGTCTGAGAAGTCTTGATGATTGCTGTCAGGATATTAATAATGGAGTCAATTTGTTGTAAATAAGAGGTATAGTCAAGTTGAACTAGTTGGCTTCTTTCTAAAAGTAAAAGCCAATATTTTGTTTCTCTAGCTTCTTTAGAGGCGATGCTCATTTTGTGGATGAAGTCATTTTTAGATTGAGCGGCTTCTGATTCGACAATATTCGCTCCGATACTGGTGGCACTTCGGACAAATTGTTTTGAGATAATAAACTCTTTTTCCTGCAATAAAACTTTATATAAAGCAATGGCAGACAAAGCAAAATCAAAGCTCAAGCGTTGAATTAGGTTTTCTTTTTTCATAAATAAAGCGTGATAAAATAGATGTAAAATCAAATCAATTTATTTGAAAATAAGGGAATTTCCTAGAATAATTTTGGATGTTAAATTTTGGATGTTAAATTTTGGATTTTGAATTCTGGGGAACAGGTCATTGAAAATCTAACATCCATAATTTAGTGCAGTCTTAATTTTAGATTTTGAACTCTGGGTAACAACTCATCCAAAATTCAAAATCCAACATCCAAAATCATCAGAGTGTCATTCATTCAAAATTTATAAAATCCTCCCATGATTAGAAAAAACATTTACCGTTGGCATCGCATTATTGGGCTTGTAACGGTCATTCCTGTCATATTTTGGACACTTTCGGGGTTGATGCACCCTTTTATGTCGCACTGGTTTAAACCGAAAATTGCGAAAGAATTTATCGTTCAAAAGCCTGTCAAAAAGGAAAAATTGAAGCTGTCTATTCAAGAGGTTTTGAAGCAAGACAGCATTACCCAACTGAAAAATTTCAGAGTGGTTTCCTTTAATCATAAAACCTATTATCAGGTAAAACGAGTAGCAGGGAAACTGGCTTACTACGATGCTGCTACGGGAAAAGAACTCGAAAATGGCGATGTCCTATATGCTGAATGGATGGCAAGAGAATTATCAAAAGACTCTACATCTACGATAAAATCCATTACGGTTCAAAGCGATTTCGACGGACAATATAAATTCGTCAATCGCCTGCTACCTGTCTATAAAGTTGAATTCGAGAAAGATAACGGCTTAGAAGTTTTTGTGGATACCGAAACTACTCGTATGGCAACCTTCAACACCAATGCTCGTAAGGCATTTATTTGGTTCTTTGATGTGTTCCATAACTGGTCATTTTTAGATGCCATCGTTTCTACCAACATTCGTTTGGCGGTGATGATCCTGTTGTTGTCGATTATTATCCTTTCAACGGTTTCAGGATTAGTGATTTATGGGATTCTTTGGGGAAAATTTAAAAAGCCTCGTAGTGCCGATGACAAAGTAGGTATCTTAAAAAAATACCACCGTCAAATCGGTATTTGGGTGAGTTTTGTTACCCTAACGTTTGCCTTTTCGGGGGCGTATCATGCCGCTAAAAAGTTTACCGCAGACGACCGTAATAAGTTTAGTTACGAACCTATTTTTAAGATAGAAGAGTTGGGCGTTAATCCTTTTGCCTTAAAAGTAGATTCTTCAAAAGTACTGAATATTGGTTTGTCTAAAATCAAGGACAAGGCATATTATACCGTATTTTTTAAGAAAGAAGAAGAGCAAACGCCAGAACCTGCTTTCTTTGATACCCAAACAGGGGAGGAGCTGAAAGACGGTAACTTGCTTTATGCTAAATATTTAGCAAATAAATTCTCGAACTTATCAGAAACAGCCATTGCAAAAGAACCCAAAGAAGGAGAGCAGGAGACAATGGCAGACTGTTGTGAGCCAGGTGCAGACGTTGCCAATGCCCAAGTGAATGATAAGAATTTGTTGAAGAGTGAATGGTTAACCAAATTTGACCGTGAATATGGCTTTGTAAATAAGCGTTTACCTGTGGTGAAAATTGCTTACGATACGCCAGAGAAGACTACGTATTACATCGAAACAGCAACAGGAAAACTAGCAGCCAAAGTTGAAAATGCAGACCGTAGAGAAGGCTATAGTTTTGCGATTCTTCATAAATTCTTATTTATGGATTGGGCAGGAAAAGACGTTCGTGATATTGTAACAATGTTATCAGCATTGGGCGTTTTAGTGGTTAGCTTGTTTGGTTTAGCCTTGTTTTTGAAGGTGAAATAAATATAACCTCAATAAGAAAAAAAGTAGCTTGGGCAGTTCTAAAGGCTGTCCAAGCCTTATCCTATTTTGTCATTTATTCATGTTAAAAAATAGCATCCTATTTCTATTAATCCTCTTGTTGAATAGCTCTCTGTTCAACAAATGGGCGATTGTGGGCTATTATGAAGCAAATCATGAATACATTGCCAAGGTGCTTTGTGAAAATAGAAAACATCCCGAGCTACATTGCGACGGGAAATGTTTTTTAGCTAAAAAACTCAAAAAAGCCGAAGAGCAAGAACAAAAACAAACTTCTGAAAAGCTAGAGAAAATCCAGAAAGTGACCTTGTTCTGTGTGCCTCTTTTGAGTTCAGAAAAAACCTTACTTACCTTTACTTCTTTAACAAAACGCATCGTATTTCCACCACATTTTTTCTTTGCTCAAGAAGAAAATTTTGGTGTCTTTCATCCCCCACAGGTTTAAAATAAGCACTTCTTGTATGATTTTATGACATGTCCTTCGGGTCATGGAAGATTTCTATTGTCTTATTATTAACCTGTCGAGTTTTCACTCGGCCCAATTTTGTATTTACTCATGACTAATAAATTATTCTCCTTTGCACTTATCGCTCTTATTTTCTCGTTAGTTTTTACTTCTTGTAAAAAGGAGGATGAAATTAATCCTAACGATAAAAACTCTCTTTTTGTCAATTTTGAAAACAAAGTAGGAGCGAGTGATTTGAAACTAGGAACAGCCTATACCAATGGTTCTGGCGAAGATTTTACTGTTACAATGCTGAACTATTTTATTTCTAATGTGTCTTTGAAAAAAGAAGACGGAACAACGGTTTCTTTCCCAAATCAGTATTTTTTGATTCGTCAGTCGGACGCAAGTACTTGGGCTCCAGAGTTAAAGGACGTTCCTGCAGGCAATTATACGGCCATTACCTTCAATGTAGGAGTTGATAGTACCAAAAGTGTTTCGGACGTAAGTCAGCGTACGGGTGCGTTGGATGTAGCTACGAACGGAATGTATTGGTCTTGGAATTCGGGATATGTATTTTTTAGATTTGAAGGGACTTCATCAGTAGTACCAGCAAGTTCAAGTGGGGTTAAAGCATTCCAATTACACGTGGGAGGCTATGGCGGAATTGCAACAACTTCTAAAACCGTGAACAACAATCGTAGCGTGGCTTTAGCTCTTCCAACAAAGGCAACTGTTCGTAATAACATTGCCCCCAAACTTCAGATGTATGCTGATTTGGCAAAGGTATTTAATGGAACAACTGTGCTTAAATTGGCCGCAACGAATAGCGTACATAGTCCAGCGGCAGCCGTGCCAATTGCTAATAATTATGCAACGATGTTTAGTGTAAATCGTGTTGATAACGGTGCTAAGTAGGGATGTTGAGTCGTAAACAATTAGAAAACTGGTTGGAAGGTACGAATATTGTCCTTCCACCACCTCCTTCTTTTTCGGAGCGAATCAAAGGAATGCTGACATTAACGAGTTTCGACAAATTACAAAAACTAATGTTAGCAGTTCATTTTTTTACGATGGCTACGCTGATTTTCAGTCTGATGTATAAATTGTTATTGAACTAATTATGCTTGGGGTTGTGTGAAAAAGCACTTGATGTCAGAAGGTTGCTTCTTTACGTTTGTAAACTCATCAACTTTCAACTTTACACAGCCCCAATTTTTCTTAAAAATAGGCTTCTTCCATGAAAAAAATACATCGAATTATCAGTTGTTTATTCTTACTGGTGTGGGTATTGTCTTGTGCTGAAAGTGGTACAGAAATCGACCCCAATAAACTTTCTTATACGCCAAGTAATTTTCCAAAAGCGGAATATGATTTAACAAGTAATCCCGTAACCAAAGAAGGATTTGAATTAGGAAGAAGCCTTTTTTATGATGGGATTTTGTCAAGAGACGGTACGATTTCTTGTGGTGAATGTCACCGGCAAGACTTTGCTTTTACACACCATTTACACGATTTGAGCCACGGAATTGATGGGAAAATTGGGTTGAGAAATACCCCTACACTTCAAAACCTTGCTTGGGGAAAAACGTTTGGTTGGGATGGTGGCGTTGTCGGCTTAGATTTTTTTGCGATTGCCCCCATTGAAAACCCTGTTGAAATGGATGAAACAACGGCGAATGTTTTGGATAAATTGAGAAAGACGGACAAATATCCAACCATGTTTAAAAATGCTTTTGGAACAACCGAAATTACGTCGGTACGTTTTTTAAAGGCCCTTTCGCAGTTTATGTTATCGTTGGTATCGGCAAATTCTCGTTACGACAAGTACATCCGTAAAGAGGAAGGAGGGACGCTTACCGAAACGGAATTGGCTGGACTCAGTGCTTTTAAACAAAAATGTGCTTCGTGTCATGTAGGAGAACTTTTTACAGACGAAACATATCGCAATAATGGATTGCCTCCAACTGACCGTCAGCAAGTTGTTTATAAGGTTGTTAACGGTGTGACAACGGCTACCTTAGAACGAGTTTATGACGACGGACGAATGCGTATTACAGAATTAGCGGCCGATAAAAATAAGTTTAAAGTACCAACGCTCCGAAACATTGAAGCTAGCAGACCTTACATGCACGACGGACGTTTCACGACGTTAGAACAAGTGTTAGACCATTACAGCAGTACTGTTACAGAAACGGCAAACCTAGACCCAAGCCTCAAAAAAAATGGCGTGTTGGGAATCCCGTTGACCAGTACGGAAAAAACACAAATTATTGCGTTTTTGAAAACGCTGACAGACCGTGATTTTTTGGCAGATAAACGGTTTGCTCCCACTTTATAAGCATCAACAAGATGAAAAAATATAGCTTCCTTTTTTTGATTTCTTTTTTTGTCACCACTTCATCGTATGCCTGTGACCTTTGTGGCTGTGGGAATGGCGGTTCGTTTTTTGGCATTTTACCCCAAGCTCACAAAAGCTTTGTAGGCTTACGATACGGTTACAAAAGTTATGATTCGCATATCAAAACACCCAATTTACAAACGCACGAAGATTTCTGGAAAACAGAACTTTGGTTTAGAACGTATCCCATAAAACGAGTACAATTACTAGCTTTTGTTCCTTACCTTTTCAACAAACAAACGATTTTTCAGACGGGTAATCAGTTGGATTTACAGGGTTTAGGCGATATGACCTTACTCGCTAATTACAATGTGTTCAATACCTTAACGGATACCATTCCGCATCGTTTTGACCATAATTTACTGATTGGAGGAGGGGTGAAATTACCCACTGGAAAGTATCAATACGATGCCCTAAACGATAGCGAAGTCGCCAATGCCAATTTTCAGTTAGGCACAGGGAGTACAGACTTTCTGCTGAACTTAGTCTATACAATAAGGCACAAAGCGTGGGGGCTAAATTATGATGTTACCTATAAAATTAATACGCAAAACAAGAACGATTATCATTTTGGAAATCGCTTTACGAGCAATCTTTCGCTTTTGTATTTTCATCATTTGAGCGATGACATCACGCTGATTCCGAATGCTGGAATTACCTACGAATCAGCACCAAAAGATACTCAAAACGAAGTGCCGAATGCCAATACAGGAGGAAATGCTTTGTTGGCTTCGGTAGGATTAGAAGGGTATATACACCAATTTTCGGCAGGTATTAATTATCAGAATCCTATTGCCCAAGAGTTAGTCAATGGCGACTTACGAGCCAATCAGCGGTTGAATGTACATTTTACGTTTTTGTTTTGATGTTCAAAATCCCCTAGCCAAACCATCACATTTAGCTAGGGGAGTTCATTTATCCTTCCAAGTTCAATGTTCCCCAAACTAGCCGAATTTCGCCGTAGCTGTATTCATCGCCTAGCAATTCTTTCAACTCTTTGCTCTTGAAGGTGGGATTTTCTAGGATGGTTTCTCGAATGATTTTTATTTTATCTTCTTCCATTAATTCCTCAATATGCAACATTCCTTTTTTGACAAACTCTGCCAAATGTCCTTCGATGGTAGTGGCAGAAAGCTGACGCATAGTTGCAATGGTTTCGACGCTGTTCCCTTCTTTGAATAAATTAAAACTCATGAGTTGCGTACTACCTTTGGGTGCCGCTTTTTTAGTTGGAGGTGTGACTTTCTCAAAAGTACTTGCTTCAATCCCATTTCGCTCGCAGTGGTCATTAATAAGGTCTAAAATTTGGTCTCCAAATTGTTGGATTTTTACCTTGCCAAGACCGCTAATTTTTGCTAATGCCGTTTTAGTACGAGGTAATTCTTCCGTTAAGGCTTGAATGCTTTTTTGTGATAAAACCATGTATTTTTCAATGTTTTTATCCAATGCAATTTCGTCTCGCCATGCTCTTAGTTGTTGGAATAAATCGCTCGTATTTTCATTTGTATTTACCTGTTTGCTTTTTAATAAACGTCCTTTTTCGGCTTCAAAATCAATATTAATATTAGCTTTGGTCGTTAAATAAGAGGTAGAGTCAAAGCCTGTTTGATTACATTGTAAGAGTTTTACTTTCTCGAAACTTTGTTGTAAGGCTTGTTCCCATATTTTCGCAACCGCTTTTTGTGTTTCCTTATTATCACAGGCTAAATCCATACTTTTGAGAGGACTAAAAAGCAACTCTTCTACTTTTTGAGCTAAATACGTACTCCCTTTTTGAA
>JARXAV010000016.1 GCA_029865665.1 Flectobacillus sp.
GTCTGACTCAATACCGCCACTTGACGGCAAATTTCTTGAAGTACCTCTTCGTTCAGTTCTCCCGTTTTGTGGGTAATAGACGCTGTTCCGAATTTGATAACTACGATTGGTTTTGACATGAAAATGATGCTTAATAATAATTAGCAAAAGCTATTAATCTATTTTTCAAGACAAAGATAGTTTTTTGCCTGCTTAATGCCGAACGCTTCCGCTCAATTAAGTCGATTTACTACTCAAATTCATCCATATATTTGGTACGTACAAAATAATTATCCGCCACTTTGTCATGGAATTGACAATCTAGTTTTAACCCTTCTCGTAATAATTTAAGGTAATCTGCACGAGGAATTTCAATTGCCCCATATCGTTTTACGTTATCATTGATAAACTGAGTATCCAGCAGTATATAGCCCTGCTCTCTTAGTTTTTCAATCAGGAAATGGAATGCTACTTTTGAAGAATTGGGTGCGATATAAAACATCGATTCGCCGAAATAAACCCCTCCGATTGCAACTCCATAAAGTCCGCCAACCAATTCATCATCCAAATAGGCTTCTACCGAATGAGCAAAGCCTTTTTCATGCAAGAGACAATACGCATCAATAATCTCTTCGGAAATCCAGGTTTCATCATCCTCTCCTCTAGGAGCAGCACAGTGAGTCATTACAGCCCTAAAGTTCGTGTTGAATCGAATGTCGAAAAGCTTTTTATTCAGAATGGGCTTCAATGACTTAGAAGGCTTGTAGGTATCAATGGGGATGATTGCTCGAGGGTCAGGGGAATACCAATAAAGTGTTCCATCATGATCGGCCATTGGGAAAATCCCATTCGTATAACCATATATTAAATCGTCGGCGGTAAGTTTATCCATGGGATTTATAAATTCATCGTTCACTAACTACTATCTATTGCTTGTCTTCAAGTAAATAAAAGAGGTGATTTCACAAAAACACAATCTTTTATCCACCACAGAAAAACACGTTAAGGCTATCAATTATAGGGGAAAAGTACGAAAAAAGCAAATACACATAACCTCGCTTGCGTAAACTATTTACCAGCAAATTTTGTTCCAAAGATAAGAATAGCGTAATAAAATAGTCGTACTAAAAAATAATAACCCACTTATGCAACTTTCGCTCTGACATTTCGTCTAACTTAGTACAAAAAGGGTATTTCTGATGATATTTTCAAAAAGATTGAGTAAAAATACCCTCAAATAAAAAAAAGGCTTGCATCTTACATTTTGTTTTGATAAACTTTGCACGATTATTCTTTTTTGACCTAACGAGAGGTCATTACAAACTGAGAACTAACGTCATTTTAGCTGTTTACTTTGGTGAAAAACACAACTAAACATATTCTTCTTTTAAGCACTACGCCTTCTCGTAGGCGATTATTCTTTTTTAGGGTCTGACCCTACGCTTCTTTTTGTTACCTATGTGGTAGCATTATTCTTTATCTGATACATATCTTATACTTTTTTAGGATCTAACATACTTAACCGTAGCGGGTTACTGCTTTGCTTTTGTACCCCAAAGGCAAAATAACTATCTCAAAATGAAAACTTTAGAAGTTTTGGGAAATCCAACCGAACAACAATACACTGTCCTAGCGGCAACATCAGAACACTTGCATTTGGCTGAAGCCATCTGCCATGAAATGGAAGAATCAGCGAAAGCTCGTGGAACGGGTATCGCTAAACGTTCGCCAGAATATCTGCGTGTGAAAATTAATGAAGGTAAAGCAATCATTGCTACCGACAACAATGGAGATTTCGTTGGATTTTGCTATATTGAAACATGGGAACATGGAAATTTCGTAGCCAATTCTGGGCTTATCGTTAAGCCAGAATGGAGACAATATGGTGTAGCTAAAAAAGTGAAGGAATTTGCTTTTCAGCTTTCTCGTACCAAATATCCTGATGCCAAAATTATTGGTATCACTACTTCATTAGCAGTAATGAAGATTAACTCTGAATTGGGTTATGAACCAACCACATTCAGCAGACTTCCTGTGGATGATGCCTTCTGGAACGGCTGTAAGTCTTGCGTAAATTACGACGTTTTGAGCCGTACCGACCGTAAACTTTGCTTGTGTACAGGAATGATTTTTGACCCAGAATGGGAGAAAAAAGCCAAAGACCGTACCGAAGAAGAACCAGAACCGACACAAGAAGTAAGCAAGCAAGAAGTACATTCTAGCTGGAATTTCTTGAAAGATGTAAAAGTGCTTGAACGTTTAAAGGCTATCAAAGAGAAATTGTTTTTGCGTCTAAAAAGTCGCAAATCAGAGCGTGAGTTAGCGTAGTTGAGCTGAACAAATGAACAGAGAAAGCCAACATACGGAATGGAAAGAATCTTGGCGTGACGACTACCTCAAATGGATTTGTGGTTTTGCAAACGCACAAGGTGGCACGTTGGTCATCGGCAAAAATGATAATGGCATTGTAGTAGGAATAAGTGACGCTCGCAAACTATTGGAGGATATCCCAAATAAAGTACGGGACATTCTCGGAATCATTGTGGACGTAAACCTTCTTTCTGAAAACAAAAAAGAATACCTAGAAATTATAACAGATGCCTACCCCTACCCGATTTCATACAGAGGGCAGTACCATTATCGGAGTGGTAGCACTAAACAAGAATTGAAAGGGGCTGCACTAGATAAATTTCTTTTGCAAAAACAAGGCAAACGATGGGAAGGTGTCCCTGTTCCCAACGTTAATGCTCATGATTTAAGCAAAGAAGCTTTCGAAGAGTTCAGGTACAGAGCCAATCGTAGTAAAAGGCTGGAAACCGATATTCTTCAAGAATCGAACGCTGTGTTGTTGGACAAACTTCATCTGGTTGAAGGAAAGTATCTTAAAAGAGCGTCTTTGCTACTTTTTCACCCCGACCCAGAGAAATTTGTAACGGGTGCATTCATCAAAATTGGCTATTTTAAATCAGATACAGATTTAATTTTTCAAGACGAAATACACGGACATTTGTTCAATCAGGTAAATAAAACGCTTGATTTATTATTGACAAAATACCTACGAGCAACCATCAGATACGAAGGTGTTGGGAGAATAGAAGAATATCCATATCCCGAAAATGCCCTACGTGAAGCATTGCTCAATGCCATTGCACATAAAGATTATAGTTCGGGAATACCGATTCAAATACGAGTTTATGACGATAAATTGAGTATTTGGAACAGTACGCAACTCCCCGAAGAGTGGACAATTAAACGCCTAACCGAAGTTCATTCTTCGCAACCCTATAATCCTGCCATTGCCAATTGTTTTTTTAGGGCTGGTTTTATAGAATCATGGGGAAGAGGAACATTAGAAATCATCAGAGAATGTATGGAATATGGTATTCCTCAACCAAGTTTCAGATTTGATTCGGGCGTATGGGTTGAATTTAAGGGGAAAGAGGTGAAAGTTAGTTCGGGGAAAATGTCGGGGAAAATGTCGGGGAAAATGTCGGGGAAAACACTGGCACTAATTACTCAAAATCAATATATAACGATTCCCGAAATAGCTGAAAACTTAAATGTTACAGAACGAACTATTGAACGAGCAATTAGAGAATTGAAAAGTACTAAGATGATAGAACGAATTGGGCCAGATAAAGGAGGGTATTGGAAGGTGATTGAAAAATAAACGACGGGTGTATGCCCAGTTGCCTGCCCTTCCCTTTTAACGTCCGAAACGACTTCGTTTTCGATGTAAATTTACTAAAATAGCATTGAAATTATTTATCTTTACCAATAAATTAAAGACATACAAACATGATAAAGACCTTAGCAATACCGCAAAATAATAGCTACAATCTGGCTATTCCGAACAACTATATTGGTAAGAAAATAGAAATTATATTTTATGCCCTTGATGAAATTGTGGAGGAGAAAGTTAAGCCTACAAAGACAATGGCAGATTTTTGTGGAATCTTGTCCGACAGTGATTATTCATCTTTGAAAGAACATACTGAACAGGCACGCACAGAATGGAACAGAGCTATTTGATTGATACAAATGTAATTATTGATTACTTTGGAGATAAACTACCCCAAGAAGCAAAAGTATTTCTCAATTATGTTGAACCCATCGTTTCGGCTGTTACTAAAATAGAAGTTTTAGGTTGGTTGAATGCCACAAGGGAACAATTATATCCTCTCAATGCTTTCATGGATTTGGCAAGTATTCTGCCAATTGATGAAACCGTAATTTCAAAAACGATTTCTATTAGGCAAAGTAAAAAAATAGCACTTGGCGATGCCATTATTGCGGCAACAGCTTTGACAAATGGCTTAATTTTGATTTCACGAAACACCAAGGACTTTGAAAATATTGCAGGGTTGATGGTTGTTAATCCTTATAAACTTTAAACTTAACTATTTGATTATTAATAAATAAAATAGTTGACATTTGCTTATGCACAAGAAGTCGGTGGGGACAAACGACTACGGGACAGAGAGGGTTACTAGCCAAGGAAAAAGGGATAAACGACCACGGGACGGCGAGGGTTACCAGTCAAGGAAATATAAACACTAACCAAATCAGAAATGGAAAATTTAAATACGTATTTTGAGAACTCTAATTTGCTTCCATCTGAAAAGGATAAGGCACTTACACTTGTTAAAAAACTTGAAGATGGTTCTTATTATACCGATGATAATGATATTCATCTGAAATGTGAAGGGATTGAAGAATTATTCTATATCATAAGTAACACCAACAGTAAAAACGACTTCTATTTTCTTAGAAGTGCAGGATGGTCATTTATAGAGAGTCTTTATGATGATAGGGAATATAGCTGGTTTAATAGTCAGGTGTATTTGGAATTAAGTAAGATATCTAATTACACTTTTGAAGTGCAAAATTGGCTTCTTGAAGATAAAGGCGAGATAAAAGATGAAGATGGTAATGGTCTTGGATTAAATAGAAGAGTATTGTCATTTGATTATAATCAAAAAAAATATATCAAAGAAATGAGTGATGACTCTGATTTTATTGAATCCATTTTTGGCTTTATAAACAATTTTATACAAATTAATAATGTTGACGAAAGAAGGTTTTACATGACTCAATTGAAAGTTGTACAAGGTCGTGATCCATACATTTTTTTTGTAAAACCAGAACAGATACAAATTATGAAAGAATATGTTAAAAGAATACATTAGACAACTCCCAATCTTTCGGATTCCCAATCCCAAAGCAAACTATAAAGGATTTGCAATCCAACAAAACAAATAAATACCCAACATTTATATAAAAAATGAGCAAACCTAAAGTATTATTAGCATTTTCAAGAGGGCTTGATACTGGCTTCACTTGCTTAAACTACTATTAAAACTACACCCTAATGAATGATGAAGAGTTACTAAAAAAACAACTTGAAGTACTGATAACACTCGCTAAAAGTGATTCTAACACCAATGAAACAATTGTGTTTGAAGCCAATCCTGAGATATTAGAACAGATGGGAAGGCAGTTTGAAAAAGATTTATCTGGGTATAACTTTCAAATAGATATGTATGCAATAAGACATATTTTTAAAGAGCATACGAATACTAAAAAAGAAGAATCAAGAGGTCAAGTTGTTATCAGTGAAAGCGATATATTATTAGTCTTTGACGTTCTGAATCAGCCTGATTTATTCTTTTATGATGGAAAAAGTAGATTAGGAAAAGATATCTTTGTTTTTCAAAAATTAATTGGAAACAGATACGTAATTATCAAGGAAGTACGAGAAGAGAAAAAGAAAATTTCCCTACATTCAATGAGGATATTTAAAACAAAAGAGAACCAAAATCAAATTTAGTTCTCTTCTAAAATACAACGAGTAGATGCCGATTCTTATGGAATCTCCTCCCTCTCAACGTCCGAAACGCATTGCGATACAAATCTAATATATAATTGCAATAATGTCAAGAGCATTAAATTTGTAATCCAAAACAAAAAGTACCAACATTTATATAAAAAATGAGCAAACCTAAAGTATTATTAGCATTTTCGGGAGGTCTGGATACCTCTTATTGTGTAAAGTATTTATCTGACGAACGTGGTTACG
>JARXAV010000331.1 GCA_029865665.1 Flectobacillus sp.
GGAC
This sequence comes from Flectobacillus sp., assembly GCA_029865665.1. The sequence goes on from JARXAV010000331.1 coordinate 5, forward strand.
TCTACGGTATGAACTTCGATAATATGCCCGAACTTCACACACCTTATGGCTATTTTGTAACCATTTTTGTGATGGTTGCCGTGAGTGTCAGCACCTTTGTTTGGTTTAGGAAAAAGAAGCTTTTATAAGGAGCGTTAGGTTTGTGCAGAAGTTTAAAGTGGAAAGTTGAATGTATTTTACGAAAAGCTGTTTCTTCGTAGCATTTTAGACTCCTAGACTTTAGACTTCTACACAAGTCAATCTAATAACAATTAACAAGACTCCCGAATAATCATTTCGGTAGGTAATTTAATGGTCTGATACGTGATAGGCCCTTTAGATTTACGTTCGATTAAATCCAATAATAATTCAGCCGCTGTTTGTCCCATTTCCATCGCAGGTTGCATAACCGTACTAAGCGGAGGGTCGAACAAATGAGCTACTTTCAAGTTGGTAAAACCAACTACAGCCATCTGTTTCGGAATATCCACGTGCTTGTTTTTAAGAGCCGTCAAACAGCTTACTGCCAAACGGTCACTTGCCGTGAAAATCGCATCAGGCGGATTGTCGTCCGCTAATAATTCTCCAATTACGTTATCAACCTCTACGAGACTATAGCCGCAGTATTTAATAAGCGTATCATCAATAGGGCGTTGGTATTTATTAAGAGCAGCCCGATAGCCGTTGATACGTTCTTTCGTAATGGATAACGAAGCCGAGGCCGCAATATGAGCAATTCTTCTACGACCTGATTTTATTAAATGTTCCGTTGCTTTAAACGCCCCGTCAAAATTATCTGCAATGACTTTATGCGTATTGATTTCATCCGAAAAACGGTCGAAAAATACAATCGGCATTCCTTTATCTTGAAGTTCTCTAAGGTGGTCAATATCAGTAGTTTGTCCTGATAATGAAATCAAAACGCCATCTACACGCCTAGAAGCCAAATGTTGTACATTAATCACTTCCCGTTGATACGATTCATAACTCTGAAAAATCAATACATGATAGCCACGGTTATAAACAATGGTTTCGATTCCGTTAATTGCCTGCGAAAAGAAAGGATTGTCAATTTCGGGTACAATAACGCCAATGGATCTACTTCTATTTTCCTTTAAACTTAGGGCAATGGGATTAGGGCGGTAATTGATTTTTTCAGCATATTCCAACACCACTTTTTTGGTCTCAGGACTAATCTCATAACTACCTCTCAAGGCTCTTGAGACAGTAGATGTAGATAAGTTTAATGCTTTGGCAATATCTTTTATAGTTACAGTTTCCAAAATCCGATTCTTTGATTAGTACAATTTGTGTATATATTTCTGCTAAGGATATATCCTAAGAGTGAAACTACTACATTCTGAATAATATCCCAAATATTATTGAATAAATCAAAAATATAATTTCATTGGTAACGTTGCCGATAACGATTGCGTAAATTTATTCTGACGATTAGTTGTTTCCTCCTACATAGATGACATAGCTTTGATATAAAGATATTTATAAAATATGTAGATTTTATAAGGTCTTCTCTTAATTAAGTGTAATAAAATTCTAAAATAATTTAATCAAACTATTAGTAATCCATGGAATTAGCGTCAATGTTTAGTTTAGAAAATAAGGTTGCTCTCGTTACAGGTGGCGACAGAGGTATTGGTTATGCTATTGCTACCGCTTTAGCAGAAGCTGGTGCAGACATTATTGTAAGTTCGATTACGTTGGAGGAAAAAGATAGTGCAATCGAGAAAGCCGTTACAGCATTAGGACGCAAGTTTACAGGATATATTGCAGATTTGAGTGATCGTGAGCAATTATATGCTTTTATTAATAAAGTAAAAGAAAATCATCCAGTAGTTGACATTTTGATCAATAACGCAGGAATGATTTTGAGAAACCCAGCAGCAGAGCATTCTGACGAATATTGGGATAAAGTATTATCAGTAAACTTAGACGCTCAATTTATCTTGGCTCGTGAGTTTGGTCGTGATATGATTGCAAGAGGTTCTGGTAAAATTGTATTCACTTGTTCATTATTGAGCTTCCAAGGCGGTATCAACGTGCCAGGCTATGCAGCAAGTAAAGGTGCTATTTCGAGTATCGTAAAAGCATTAGCAAACGAATGGGCTTCTAAAGGTGTTAACGTAAACGGTTTTGCTCCAGGTTATATTGCAACGGATAATACGGCAGCTTTGAGAGCAGATGCTGAAAGAAGTAAGTCAATTTTAGACCGTATTCCAGCAGGTCGTTGGGGTGAAGCAGAAGATTTCAAAGGACCATTGGTGTTCTTATCTTCTAAAGCAAGTGACTATGTAAACGGTACTATCTTAGTAGTAGATGGTGGCTGGATGGGTCGCTAGTTAGGTTGGTTTGGGCGAACGGGTTTTAACCCGTTTCCATAAAAAATACCTTTTTTTTGACCAACCATTCCACGTAGCGGGTGAATTTATTCACCCGTGTATAAAGTTTAATTTCGAGACCTTTGAACGTTAAACTGATGACAGTTTTTCGTGAAAAACGAGAGCTATTTTAATGATTATCCCTTTAAAAAATAGATATAATGCAAAGCAGATACGAATCTAGTCCAAAAGAAACGGCTTCGATGAATACGGCTACCTTGAGAGAAAACTTCTTGATTGATAGCGTTTTTGAAGCAAATAATTTCAATTTCACCTATACCCATTACGACCGTGTAATTGTAGGCGGTGCAATGCCAGTTGCTCAAGCAATGGTCTTGGGAACGTATGACGAACATTTGAAAAGTGAATACTTTTTAGAGCGTCGTGAATTAGGTATCATCAACGTGGGCGGAGAAGGTACTGTAACGGCTGATGGCGAAACATTTGAGGTAAGTAAATTAGACTGTTTATATCTTGGAAAAGGAGTGAAAGAGGTTTCTTTCGCAAGTAAAAGCGACGAAACACCTGCTCAATTTTTCTTGATGTCTGCACCAGCACACCAAGCGTATCCAACTCGTTTGATGAAAAAAGAAGAAGCTTCTCCTGTAAACTTGGGTAGCAACGAAACGTCAAACGAACGTACGATTTACAAATACATTCACTTAGACGGTATCAGAAGTTGCCAATTGGTAATGGGTTTAACGGTATTGGCTAAAGGAAGTGTTTGGAATACGATGCCATCACACGTGCATGACAGACGTATGGAAATTTATTTATACTTTGATGTTCCTGCTAACCAACGTGTTGTGCATTTCATGGGTCAACCTCAAGAGACTCGTCACATGTTTGTGGCAAATCATCAAGCAATTATTTCACCACCTTGGTCAATTCACTCAGGTTGTGGAACGGCTAATTACTCGTTTATCTGGGCAATGGCTGGCGAAAACCAAATGTTTACAGATATGGATGCGGTTGCAATTCCAGATTTAAGATAATTTATTACATTCAATATTGCTCTGGAAGATGATAACTGCTCGATTAAGCACTAAGTTTCCCAAAAATGACGCTGTTTAAAAGTTACATCTTTCAGCAATATTGTGTAGTTACAGGCATCTTGATAAAAATACTTGTTTTATGTAGTTCAGAAAATGATGGCGGTTGTTTCTCTGAACTAATAAACGAGTACTTCAAGATTAATTAACCATAGAGGCAAAGCTGGATTAATGGCTTTGCCTTTCTTTAAAGAACCACTTGTATTATTTTATTTATCATTGATTTAATAAGGTATTTATAACCGTTTTTATGAAAAAACTGCTTGTTGCCCTTTCTCTTATTATCCTTTCTTCGTTTCGTGTATCGGATGATAAAATTACCCTTTTCCTTATTGGAGATTCTACTTGTGCAAACAAACTGCCTATTGATAATCCCGAAACAGGGTGGGGAATGGCTTTGCCAGATTATTTAATTGATGCTGTAGAGGTTCAAAATCATGCCATGAATGGTAGAAGTACCAAAAGCTTTATTACCGAAGGGCGTTGGAAAACGGTATTAGGCTTGTTGAAAAAAGGCGATTGGGTAATGATTCAGTTTGGACATAACGACCAAAAAATTAATGATAGTACCAAGTATGCTGCCCCACAAACCACTTACAGAGACAATCTTATAAAATACGTTAAAGAAGCTCGTGCCAAAGGAGCAAATCCAATTTTGATTACGCCTGTAATGCGTAGAAAATTTGATGAAAATGGAGCTTTTGTCGATCAGCATGGCGAATACCCTGCTGTCGTAAAAGCAGTTGCAAAAGAATTGGACGTACCGCTTATTGATTTACATGCTAAAAGTAAAGCGGTCATTGAAAGTATGGGCATAGAGCCTTCTAAGAAATTATTTATGCACTATCCTGATAAAACATTCGCAAAACATCCAAAAGGGATAGAGGATAATACGCATTTTTCGGGTTATGGTGCGGCTGTTATGGCGAGTTTAGTGATGGAAGGATTGATGGAAACATCAGCAGGGTTGAAAGTATTTGCCAAAAAATCAGAGTTCCCAGAAAAATACCAATATGAATTACCAAAATACTATACTCCTGTTTTCCGTAAAGATACGTTTAATATTGCCCGTTATGGAGCAATAGCCGACGGACAAACCCTTAATTCAAAGGCTATCAATCAAGCAATTGATGTATGTAGCCAAGCAGGTGGTGGAACGGTTTTGATACCGAGAGGTCTGTGGCTAACGGGTCCAATTGTCTTGAAATCTAATGTGAATTTACACGTGGCAAAAGGGGCAATCTTGCAGTTTAGCCGTAACCACGACGATTATCCAATTATCTCAGCTACGTGGGAAGGAGAAGAAGCTTTCCGTTGTCAAGCACCTATTTCTGGTATTGATTTGCACGATATTGGCTTAACAGGCGAAGGGGTAATTGATGGTGGTGGAGATTCTTGGAGAGCTATCAAAAAGAATAAACAAACGGACGACCAATGGAAAGATTTGATTAAATCTGGAGGGGTCTTGAACGAGAAAAAAGATATGTGGTTTCCGTCGGAGTCTTCTTTGAAAGGCTCGTTGATGGAAGGAGGAAGTAAAATCAATAACGGGAAAACAGCCGCTGATTATGTAGCAGTAAAGGATTTCTTACGTCCGAATATGCTTAGTTTAACTCGTTGTAATTATATCTTAATCGACGGTGTAAACATTCAAAATTCACCTGCTTGGACGATTCACCCTTTGCTTTGTAACCATGTTGTGGTGAAAAATACAACGGTTCGCAATTACTGGTATGCTCAAAATTCGGATGCCATTGACTTAGAATCGTGTAGAAATGGCTTGTTGGAAAATTGTTCGTTTGATACGGGTGACGATGGAATTACGATTAAATCGGGACGTGATGAGCAAGGACGTAAACGTGGTGTTCCTACCGAAAACTTTATTATTAAAGGCTGTAAAGTCTATCATGCACACGGTGGTTTTGTGATTGGTTCTGAAATGTCGGGCGGTGTGCGTAATATGTTCGTTTCTAACTGTTCTTTCTTGGGTACAGATGTAGGCTTACGTTTCAAAACGGCTCGTGGTCGTGGAGGTATCGTTGAAAATATTTACGTAAACGATGTTCAAATGACCAATATTTTAGGCGAAGCGATTTTGTTTGATATGTATTATGCAGCAAAAGACCCAGTTCCATTATCGGGTGATAAGTCAGAAAAAGATGAACTACCTGTTATTGAAGCAAAGCCTGTGTCAGAAGCAACGCCTCAATTCCGTGATTTTTATGTAAGAAATGTAACCTGTTTAGGAGCAGGAACAGGTATTAAAGTGAGAGGATTACCCGAAAAAGCGGTTAGAAATATTTTGATTGAAAACACCGTAATTGAGTCGAATGTAGGAATGCTTTGTATCGAAGCAGACAATGTTAACTTGAAAAATGTGACTTTATTGTCGAAAGACAAAAACACAATTCAGGTTCAAAATAGTAAAAACATCGTGTTAGACGGAATTAAGTATAAAGAAAATAACACCGATTTATTATTAAAAATCATGGGCGAACGCAATCAAGGAATTCGCTTATTGAACACCGACGGCACAAAAGCAAAGCAAGTAGTAGAGTTCGGTGAAAAGGTTTCTAAAGGTGTATTTTCTAAAAAATAGACACATTGCTTGAGTCTGAATAGTAACTAGGCATTAATATTATAGACTACGACATAATTTCTTGGAACGAAACCTTATAGGTTTTCAAAACCTATAAGGTTTTTGCGGATTGAAATTCTACCAAGTTATGTCGCATCCTATAAATAGATGACTAGTTACTGACCAACGATTCCACTTAGCGGGCGAATTCATTCACCCGTGTCAAAAAAGTTCAAATAGCTTTATTAACACCATAAACGTATGATTTCAGTAAAAGAGTTAACCTTAGTAACAGATACAGATATTCCTTGGGTTGATCTTGGAGGAGGTATTCGTCGCAAAATCATGTCATACAACGAGGACATCATGCTCGTAAAAGTAGCTTTTGAAGCAGGTGGTGTTGGAGCAATGCACTCACATCCTCACCTTCAAATTAGCTACATCACCGAAGGCGGAAGTTTTGAAGTTACCATCGGAGAAGAAACCAAAATTCTAAACGACGGTGATGTTTATTTCGCTCCTGCGAATGTCATGCACGGTGTTGTCTGTCTGAAAGCAGGTGTATTAATTGACGTGTTTTCGCCCATGCGAGCTGATTTTATTTAAGGGTGAACGGGTTTTAATTCGTTGATTATCAAGTTTCTAAAGTCCAATGGGTTGGTTCTATTAATGTTAAGTACCTACTGATAACAGATATACTATTAACTTATAACTTCTTGTTAAAGGCTTACATATAAACAAACATGAAAAAAATCTTAATCACTGGTGTCGCTCTATTGGGTTTATCGACCTCTGCGACAATGGCTCAAAGCAATAGTGCTTGGGCAGAAAAGATGGCGGCAACCATCATGAAACAATATCCAGATTCGATGGTGGTGATGAAATACCTGAACCATCTGGAACAAGATAAATTAATTTCGCCTTCGGCTGCTCAGGAAGCAAAAGCCTCTGGCGAAGTAGCTTCTAACAAAAGACCTGCTAACTGGAACTACGAAATTGGTACAGTCTTGATGGGCTTTGAACGTCTTTGGAGAACGACAGGAGATATTCGTTACCAGCAATATATCAAGCACATTGTTGATCATTTCATCGCAGAAGATGGTACGATTAAAACCTACAAAATGGAAGATTACAACATTGACAACATCCCAACGGGTCGTCAATTGTTGAGCTTACACCAAATTAGAGGAGAAGCAAAGTACAAGAAAGCAACCGATTTATTACGTCAACAATTGTCTTGGCAACCACGCAATAAAGTAGGCGGTTTCTGGCATAAACTACGCTATCCGACTCAAATGTGGTTAGATGGTTTGTACATGGGCGAACCTTTCTACGCTGAATATGCTTCGATGACTGGTCGTACAGAAGATTTCAACGACATTGCTCATCAGTTTATCACAATGGAAAAAGTTTCTCGTGATGCAAAAAGTGGCTTATTAATTCACGGTTGGGACGAAAGTAAAGTACAAAAATGGGCTAACAAAGAAACGGGAAAATCACCCGAATATTGGAGCCGTGCAATGGGTTGGTACATCATAGGCTTAGTAGATGTCTTGGATGTATTCCCACAAGACCATCCACAACGCCCTGAGTTAGTAGCTATTTTGAATCGTCTTTCTACGGCTTTAGTAAACTTCCAAGACCCGAATAGCGGTGTTTGGTGGCAAGTAACCGACAAAGGAGGTAAAGAAGGTAATTACTTGGAGTCTTCAGGTTCAGCCATGTTTGTTTACGGAATGGCAAAAGGAATCCGTATGGGTTATTTACCAGAAAGCTTTATTCCTGCGGTTAAAAAAGGATTCGATGGTTTAATTAAAACCTTTGTTACTACCGATGCTGAAGGAGTTGTGCATTACAATAAAGCAGTGGGTGGTGCTGGTTTAGGTGGAAATCCATACCGTGATGGTACGTATGAATACTACATCAAAGAACCGACAAGAAGCGATGATTTGAAGGCAATCGGGCCATTTATGCAGGCTTGTGTTGAAATGGATATGTTAGATAAATTGGCAATCGGAAAAGGACAAACCGTAACGATGGATAATTTCTTCAACAACGAATACCGTAATGGCTTGAAATTCCACTACACTTGGCAAGACCGTTTTGATTCTGGTTACTCGTTCTTAGGTTCAATCTTTAATGACTTTGGAGCAAAAACGACGATGTTATCGGCAGAACCTACGGCTCAAAACTTGAAGGGAACAGACGTGTATATCATTGTGGATCCAGATACGAAAAAAGAAACGGCAAACCCAAATTTCGTAGAGGCAAAACATATCGAAACGCTTAAAAATTGGGTAAATGACGGAGGTGTTTTAGTGCTTTTAGCAAACGATACCACCAACTGCGAAATCCAACACTTCAACCAGTTGACCAAAGCGTTTGGTATTGAGTTTACGGGTAAAAACCGTAACATGGTGAAAAACGACCAATTTGAACAAGGACAATTTGTATTGACTGACAAAAAGGGCGTAGCGAATCATCCAATTTTTGGCGATGCTAAAAAGATTTATGTAAAAGAATTGGTAACCTTGAGTGTAACTGCCCCTGCAAAACCTGCTTTGGTAGAAGGTAAAGATGTTATCATTGCTACGGCAAAAGTAGGTAAAGGTACTGTCTTTGTATTGGGCGATCCATGGATTTATAATGAATACTTAAATGGACGTAAATTACCTGCTGATTTTGAGAACTTTAAAGCGGCTAAAAACTGGGCTTCTTGGTTGTTGAAACAATAGTAAAAGACCATTGATAATTGATGGTAAAAGGCTACCTACCTGTTGCGTGTGGTAGCCTTTTACTGTATGAAAGCCATTGAAATGGGAAGGAATAGCATATTTTTTGGCTTTAGGGGAAAATAATTTATAAGGCTTGTAAGACGATTTTCTTCGGATAAGCGTCGAAACGCTTTCTTAGAAAAATACAAATAAACAAATTGCCCTAAGTATAAATTGTACTTTTTCCCATAAAAGATACTACTTTTTCCGAAAAAGTTTGTGCATTGGGAACGTTGCCGAAAACGATTGCGTAAAAAGATTTGAACGAAGCCTTGTCCTATCGTAAAGAATGTGATAGCATTGTATAGTCCTTTAATACCTTTATTATGAATAATCTTTGAAAAATACTATAAGTATTCTTTTTGATTATTCACTCTTATAAAATATTGAGGCTTATCTCTGTCATTTTTTTAGGTAAAAAATAGACTGTCCTTACCTTCTGCATGATGGTATTGTTAAAAATAGAACAAAAATTTGATAATTAAATACTGAAAAGAACGGTGGCTTGTCCACATATACTGCTTTATATAACGTACTAGTATGAATAAACTTTCTCGCAACACGATTGCAGCTTTGTCTGCCGTAGCTGACTTACAATTACCTTTAGAATCGACATTTGGTTTACCAGAAAAAGTATTACAATTTGGAACTGGTGTACTTCTAAGAGGTCTTCCCGATTATTTTATTGACAAAGCCAACCGCCAAGGCATTTTTAATGGTAGAATCGTTGTCGTAAAGTCAACTGACGCAGGTGATTCTTCTGCTTTTGACACGCAAGATGGTCTTTATACCTTGTGTGAGCGAGGCATTTTTGAAGGAGAAGAAGTCGTTTCCAATACGGTTAACTCGTCAATTAGTCGTGTGCTTTCTGCCAAAAGCCAGTGGGATGCCATTTTGGAATGTGCTAAAAACCCTGAAATGACTATCATCATTTCGAATACAACGGAAGTAGGTATTCAGTTGGTACAAGATGATATTCATAGCAATCCTCCTGTTTCGTACCCAGGTAAATTGTTGGCTTTCTTGAATGCTCGTTACGAAGCATTTAACGGAAGTAAAGATCACGGAATGGTGATTGTTCCTACCGAGTTAATCGTGGGTAATGGTAAAAAACTAGAAGGTATTGTCTTGGAATTGGCTCACCTAAACGGTATGAGTTCGGAATTTATCGACTGGTTAGAATCAAGCAACGTATTCTGTAATTCATTGGTAGATCGTATTGTTCCTGGCAAACCTGATGCTACAACGAAAGCGGCTATCGAAGCTCAATTAGGATACCAAGATGATTTGTTAACTATGTCGGAAGTATATCGACTTTGGGCGATTGAAGGTGACGAAAAGGTAAAAGAAACTTTGTCATTCCAATTGGTTGACGATGGTGTTATCATCGAACCAGACATTGATTTATACCGTGAATTAAAACTTCGTTTATTGAACGGAACGCACACATTAAGTTGTGGTTTGGCTTTCTTAGCTGGTTTTGTAACCGTGAAAGAAGCAATGGGCGACGAATCAATGTCTTCGTTTATTAGCAATTTGATGTTGGCTGAATTAGCTCCTGCCATTCCATATAAAGTACAAGAAATTGTGGCTGAACGTTTCGGAAGACAAGTATTAGACCGTTTCAGAAACCAAAGTTTAGACCACCAGTGGTTGAGTATTACGGTGCAGTTTTCTTCTAAAATGAAGATGCGTAATGTTCCAACGTTATTAAATTACTACCAAACCTTAGCTTGTACACCACAATATATTTCGGTAGGTTTTGCCGCTTATTTATTGTTCTTGAAAGCGGTTAAGGAAGAGGGAGGTAAATATTATGGCGAATTTAATGGAGAATCGTATGTGATTCAAGATGATAAAGCTGCTTATTTCTTCGAGAAATGGAAAACATTATCGTCTGACGAATTAGTGGATGTCGTATTAGCTGACAAAACGCTTTGGGAAGCTGACTTAACACAATTAGCTGGTTTTGCAGAAGCGGTTAAAGTTCAGTTGCAATTAATGTTAGCGAATGGTGTATATCATACCCTAAAAGCATTAATTCCTGTAACAGCATAATCGGCATACGTTTCGATAAATTTTGCTTAACTATTGAGTGCAGCTGGAGGGGTGTGAAAAGTGTAGCGTTTAACGTT
>JARXAV010000156.1 GCA_029865665.1 Flectobacillus sp.
GTCAAGTTGGCACTTTGTCCCGAATTAATCGTTTGACTTCCACTCAAGGTGGCAGTGGCTTTTGCCCTAATAACTAGGTTTACTCCATTATCACTACCTGTAATAACAGGACTAGATGAAATTACTCGAATCCTATACCCACTTCCAGCAGTTGCGTTGGCTGGTATTGTTGCTGTAATCGTCCCTGTTGTAGCAGCAGAGGGAAGAGTACCGATGTTCACTGGAGATGCAAAACTACCTAAAGCATTAGATAATTGAGCGGTGAAGGTATTTCCACCACTCACCGTACCTGTTACACTATAGCCCACATTCACACTTGAACCAACACAAAACGGAGAACCTGAAATTGTAGCAGTTGTTAAAGTTTGAGGGGTAACAGTAACCGTAGCAGTATTATTAGTCAATACTTTTACTCCTCCACAAGCATTATATGCACTATCAAGTGTGTAAGTTTTCGTACTTAAAGGACTTACAATAATCGTTTTGGGTGAGTTAATAATATTAGCATATTTTTGATTATTTATTAATACAGCATAAGGTGATGCACCTGTTAAATTAACAACCAATTCTGCTGATTGACCCGCAATTATTGTTTGTGTGCCACTAAGTGTTGCTGTGGGTGGATTTCCTCTCCAAACAACTTTCAAAGAATCAGATTCATTACTTGTTATCTGATTTACGGTACAATTGGCAGTAAATCCAGCGTTTTCAGTTATATTCACAGTTATTACATTACCTGTTTGTCCATTTGACCAAGTTACAAGTCCAGCACAGTTAGTCGCAGTTAGTTGCACTGCTTGACCAGTACACGCTGTATCTTTACTTGATATAAGTATTGGTGGAGAAATTCCTAAGAAAATACTTTTATTAGATGAAAACTTTGAAGCTTCTCGATTGCCAACCGAATCAGTAGCAATTGTATAGAATTTATAGGTTGAATTAGGGTTTCCTTTAAAATCAAAAGTAGTTCCTTTTAATTTCGATTGATTTAATAAAAACTCTCCATCATCTTGGGAGACATACAGGTCATAGAAATCCACTCCGACACCATTGGCATCATCTTGTCCACTAAATGTTACTCTTGCAGTATTACCACCAATGGCATAGACCGTATCCACTTTACTGCTTGGTGCAACAGCATCAATAATATTTACCCAAGTATTGGTCTTAATAGATTCTTCGGTATCAAAAATAATTTGTGCCTGAGCAGTTACAGAATCTCTGGTTTGAGCTAAAGATGAAGGTATAATCGTAAAAGTTACATACCCTTCCCCATTATGTGTGAGAGTATCATTCACTGGTAGAAAACCACTGTTTGCAGGTAAAGTCGAAGTTAGACCAGTAGCTGGGTCAATACTTTGGAAAATCCAGAAAGCTCGTCTATTGGCAATATCCAAACCTGCGGTAACATCTACATATAAGCCTAAACTATCTCGCAAATCTAATCTACTAGTATAGATACTGGTGTTTTGTGGTACAGTAAAGTTGAAACTACCAAAACCAAAATCACTGATTCTTAATGAAGAAGGATTTAATTTTGGGTGAATTGGTAAATACACTGTTACATTTTGAGCAGGAGCAGTTGCAAATTCCGGATCGTTCTCAAATAATATTTTATATGGTAGAGTTTGTTTAACCGATACCCACTTTAAACTATCTATTCCCAATGGACCAATTACTTCATTTGGGTCAACTGGTGCAATAATTGGTATTTTAAAGGGGTCTTCACTTGGTGAGTTTGGCATTGGGTCTTTTGAGCCTGGGGGAGAAGGTGGATCGCATTCTGGAAACAGAAATCCGCCTCCAAATTTAAAGGGAAATGAAATACCTGCTGGTATTCCTTTGCCAATTAACCATCCTACTCCTCCTCCTATTACGTTATTTGGTAAATTGATTTTTCCAATTATTCCATCTTTTATGCTATTAACAACACCAGAAATACGGGGAAGTCCTAATAAATAGGCTCCTGCTCCACCTAATATTCCCGCCTGAATAAAATCATTTGAACAAAATGATTGTCTATCGCCGAAAACCTTTTCATAACTCTGTTTTAAAGCCTCAATACCTACACCTGTCAAAGCTCCTCTACCAATCACCACTAAAATTGGTAATATCGGAAAAAAACCTTTTGAATCAATAAAGTTTACTGGATTAGAATTAACATAATTATATTTATTAAAAAGCAAAGACTCCATTAGACTAGGAATAAACGTATCCTTGTTGTTGAATCTGGCAATCTTTGAATTATAAAACCTATTCCTCAAATCATGAAGGTCAATAGATTCATCATAAAAACTTCCTGTAAATTGAATGTCATTGTCAACAGCTTGGTTTGAAAATTGTAAATTACCATAAATGTCATAATAATATTCATTTAAATTGTTTTGATTGGAATCGGTTAATTCCGAAATACTGTTAAGACCATCTTTATGATAAAATTTTGAATTATTATTTACATCCAAGCTTAACCATGAATCAATACCTATTGCTGAAGTAAAGTGCTCTTGTGTCAAATTGCCGTTACTCATCTTTGCTAAAATATTATCACCATCAAATATAATTTTAGATATTTGGGCTAAAGTATCTATTCTCACTACCTTGTTCCCAAATGAATCATATTTAAATTGTACCTTCTTTTGATATGGCAGTATTACTTCTATCAGTCTATTTTCAGCATCATATTTATAAGTTTTGGGTTGAGAACCAGTTTGTTCTATGGTATTCCCATTTGTATCAAAAGCAAATCCTTTATTTCCTGCTGTTTGTATCTGGTCAGCAGCGTTGTAGGTGTAATTGGTTGTAACTCCATTTTTGCTTCGAACAGTACGGTTGCCTGTACCATCAAATGAGAAATTTTCGGTACTGCCATCAGGATATGTTACACTTGTTAAACGGTAAGAACCGTCATAATTATAAGTATTTAATCCTCTCTTATCGGTTAGGGTTTTACGATTGCCAAATTGGTCAAATGTGTAATAAAAGAAAGATATTTTTTCAGTATTGTTTTTCCAGTTTATCAAACTATCCATTCTACCTGCCAAGTCATAGTGATAGGTGGTAAATGTACCATTTCCATTTATTTGCTTTTTCATTCTGCCCCCAGCATCATATTCAAAAGATGTGGTAAGATTAGATGGGTTAGTAAGATTGATTAAGCGATTATTGCTGTCGTAATTGTAAGTTGTCAAACCTCCATCATGGTCAGTCATTGTTTTTCGGTTGCCTGCAGCATCATAAGTATAACTCAAAGATTTATTCCATGTGAGAATATTTTTTTTCAATAAACGATTCAAATCATCATACTCAAATGTATAGGCAATATCATTATTGAATGCACTGACTATATTTCCTTCTTCATCGTAAGCGAACTTATCCGTATTGCCAGTAAAACTCTTTTCAATAAGTCTATTCAGTAAATCATATTTGTAGTTTACTACATTGTTATTAGGGTCAAGCCTTTGAATTAGATTACCATTTAAGTCATAATTATAGGCTGTTGCGTTGCCCAAAGGGTCAGTTTCTTTTTTTAATCTTTTCTTTTTATCGTATTCATAGGTGGTACTATGGCCGTTGGCGTCCGTCATTTTTGTTAGATTTCCCTGCCCATCGTATGAATAATGCCAAGTACCTACCGGTAGTTTAACACTTATTAGCCTGTTAAGGGCATCATAAAAGTATTCTTTTAAATTGCCAACAGGGTCTGTTTCTTTTATTAGATTTCCTACGGCATCATAATCGTAGGCTATTGTATTTCCAGCTTTATCTTTTACTGTTTTTACCCTATTGAGTTCGTCATAGGTCATTTCAGTTGTGTTTCCGTTGGGGTCGGTAATTTTGCCAACATTACAACAGCTACCATTATACTCTAATTGAACAGTTCCTGTAGGATACTGGATTGAAGAAAGGTCACCATTTGTATTGTACTGATAATTAGTAGTGTTGTTATTGGCATCCTTATGAGACAATACTTTACCATCAGCATCATAAGTATAGGTCTCGGTTGTATTATTGGGTTTAGTTATAGTGGTTAGGTTTCCTTTATTGTCATAGGTTAAAGTAGTTAAAGCTCCTTTTTTGTTTCTGTATGTAAGCGGCTTATTATATATATTCTCAAACGTGAATTGGGATATATTACCTAAGGGGTCGATTTCTTTAGTCAAATTGCCGTTTGCATCATATTCAAAGTGAGTAACAGCCCCTTGTAAATCTGTCCACTGTACTAAATTGCTATTTTCATCATATTTGAGTTCCAAACGATTTCCTTCCGGGTCGGTGAAAGCCGCAAGACGTTGATTTTCATCA
Source organism: Flectobacillus sp. (assembly GCA_029865665.1). The sequence goes on from JARXAV010000156.1 coordinate 4,303, forward strand.
AAAATATAGCCATTGACCACATTTCCAACGTCTGACTTTTGAGTTACAAATGTCTTATGAGGGTTTGTTAGATATGAAAAGCGTTGCTCAGAATTACAAGATGTAATTTGTCGGACTTTTCCTCCATTGTCATAATAGGATATTACAATTGGATTATTATTTTGGTCTGAAACCTGAGTGAGTCGATGGTTTTTGTATGAAAAGTTTTTTCTTCCTCCCAAAGCATCAACAACTGTTACTAAATCTTTGGCGTTATTGTATAGGTAAGTATATTTTTTGGCTATATCTGATTCATCTTTTGCTTCTTTCAACAGTCCATTTTGCCAAGTTAGTAACAAACTTCTTCCCGATGAATTAACTATTCTGGTTGGAATCGCTCCAGTATATTCGATATTTACATAATTATTGTTTTTGTCTTCAATACGAGTAACTTTTTTATGTGAAGGGTCTGCGAATATGTGTTTTGTTCCATCCTTTGACTTTAGTATTAATTGGTTTCCCGTTTTAGTAAGAACATCAAAAATACCAAGAGGCGATTTGTATGACCCATTTCGAAACAAATAAACATCTTTATTTGTATCCGCATGGTAAATGATTATGGAATCAGCCACCTCACGATAGTAAATATTGTAATAAAATGACCAGCCATGTCCGTATCCATAATTAAGGGTATCAACTGCTGCATTGTAATAAAATGATTGATAGATTCTAAAACCTGTACCACGAAGGCTTTGCTCATTTCTTTGAAAAAAAAGATTTCCCGTATAAGTATTCACCGCCATACCTTGTGGAGCAGGTATATTGGGAACAATTGTCTTTTGAGCTTGTAATTTTGTTGACAAGCTAACAATCAGAAGTATTATATATATGTATTTATAGTTATTCATATCTTAAAAATTTTACTTCGTTATGATGAAAGATAATGGAGCTGTTGCTTTGCTGTAAATATTAATGAAGCCTGAAGCCCCGGCACGAAGTATATCAGGAGGTCCATCACTTTCTTTAAATTCCAAAATCAATTCTTGTAAATCTTTGGCAAAATCAGGCAAAAAATTGATTGGAGCTTTTTCCAGACTCAAAATCATTCTTGTTTGCACTGGAATATCAACATTCCCATTATTGGCATAAGCGACTGTTATTTTCACTAATTGATTTCTTCTTACAGATTCTGGGTGAACTACATCTAACTGAATATTATCATCAAAACCAATATTTTGAATTGAACAACTAAATAAATTAGACCCTCCATCCACTCCACCAGGAGAACCGCTTATCACCTCAAAACCATCCACTAATTGTGTGGTGCTATTATTTGATTTTTGAAGCGATACAGTATATAAGCCAACTGGTGCATTGTTTAGGTTGAAAGTAGCATATAACTTCGACTGGTCAACATAATATACACTTGTAGCGGTGTAAACATTACTTTGTTTGGAAAGTCGAATAACCATTCCTTTCTCAAACTTTGCTCCTTCAATTTTTACCGTAACCGAACCAGTATTTCCACCTTTATTTGCATTTATTGAAGTTATACTGAATGGGATAATCTTGGCAAATAGGGTAACTTGCTGCTTTGTTTGAGAAGGATGATTACCCAAACTTGTCAAGTAATAAACTCCTGCTGATAAAGTAGGAACGATTATCTCTTGATTTGCTTTGAATGGAATTGTAGAAGAATACTCGTATTTATTCGCATCTGGTACTTTATTCAAACTCAGAAACATCCGATTTGTAGCACTCAAGGCAGAATCTCCTTTTAGTGAAATAGACAACGTTTCATTAACTAAGTTTTGAGGAATTGTAAGCTGATAGTATAGAGGTGAATTGTTTGATAAAGTATCAGACGTTAGACTTCCAATTGGTAGCTCCTTAACCCTAACTTTTAATTTACCTACTGCAATAGTTTGATTATTTTCCTCATTTATTTCAGTGATACTGTTTAGAATGTCTGACTTTACAATCACATAATATTCACCGACAGTAATATTCGATAAAGTTTTAGTTAGGCTATTATTGTCAGTTGCTTGATTAGGCAAAAAGATGCTTTTATCTAAAATACCAAATAATACATCGGTGGCGTCTATTAATGAATCTTTAGAGAAATAAACCGCATCTCTTTTAAAACCATTTGCTGTATTTGAACCAATGTTTTTTACATTCCAGCTAATCGTGGTATTAGTACCGGCATACTGTTCTACAACGGGTACGTTAATATCACTTACTTTCAAATCACTTGGTTGTTGAACATTGATAAGAATATTTGCAAATGCAAGGTTATTCCCTTCATTATTTCGCTCAAAAACGTTATCTCCACCATCTGTTTTTAGGATAAGTACATAGTTGCCAGATATTCCGCTTGGCAAGAATATTTGACTATTACTTACAGAATAGGTAGCATTGGCTACAAGTGACCCTGAACGTGGTATTGTTCCAATCAATTGGTCATTACCATTTCCAAGAATCACATCTGTGGATAAATATACTTGTTCCACCCAACCATCAGTTGGAGTTGTTCCCGTACCTTGATTTTTAATAGTAAAAGAAACATTAACTGGTTGGGCTGCAACGCCTTGTGCAACAGAAGTAGTAAATACTGTCGGTACTAAGTCAGCAGGTGGTGGAATCGTTATGACGACAGCTTGTCCGCCACCACCTGTGCTTAATGCCAGAGTATTATTTCCACGTGCGGCATCATTATTTTGGTTGTCTTTATCTGTATTAACCAATAGGTAGAGCGTTCCAGATGCGGTTTGAGGAATATTTACAGTGGCAGTTCGTGTATAGCTTGCTCCCGCTGCTAAAGAACCATTAATATTTACAGTTGCCAAAAGTTCAGCATTAGCATTCAATACAGAACTATTACTTAGATAAATGGCATCTTTCCAGACAGTGGCGGAAGTTGCCACCGTACTATTATTTCTAACAGACCATTCGATATTAACAGACTGTCCAGCAGTTACTGTACTACTTAATATCCGTCCACCGCTGACTGACAAATCAATTGGCATAGGTGGAGCTACCACGATTACTTTTAGTTGTGTTCCAGAAGTTGCAATTTTTGCATTATTATTTTCCCCAGTATTTTCAAAAACTGTGTTGTTTATATCCGTTTTAACAATCACATAGTAGGTGCCTTCTGGAAGCGAGGGAATTCCGAAAGCAGCACTTTGGGTAATAGTTTGATTGGAAGCAATACTTCTATTCTGAGCCACTGAGCCTATGAAAGTAAGATTAGTTTCGTTTACATTATTCGTGGGAGATAAATAAACATTATCCGTCCAGCTTTTATTGATAATATTGCCTAAACCAGCGTTTTTGAGAGAATATTGTATTTTTATAGTTGTCCCAACAGTGTCAATCGAAGGAGCAGCAATTGTACTTACTTGCAAATCTGCCCAAGGTGCAAGGCTTATCGTAATCGGTCTTACTTCAATATTATTATTTTCGAGCTTTTCATAAATATTATTGTCAGCATCTGAAACGAGTATTAAATAATAAGTACCAGAAATTCCAGTAGGTAGCGTTATTGAAATTTGCTTATTATACTCTGCTCCTTTTCCAAGTAGCTGGTTTAGTTGTGTACTTCCAAGTAAAAGGTCTGTTGGTTCAAAAGTATTATTACTTGATAGATAAACCTTATCATTCCAAGTATTATTAATTAAGTTTCCACGACTATCGTTTTTAACTTTCCATTGTACCACAATACTTTGTTCAGATTGTGCAGTGGCTGGAACATTAAATAAAGTTGGTCTCAAATCAGTGTTTATGACTCGTATTACAGAGGATGCTGGTGAGATATTATTAGTTTCATCAGGATTTTCGTAGATACCATCATAAGCATCTGTCTTTACAAAAAAATAATAATTACCCTCTTGAAGTGTCGAAGGAATATTGACAGATTGCTGACCCACAGTACTACTAAGTGAATTTATTGCAGTATTTCGAGTAATTGACCCAACCATTGGGTCTGTGTTTAAATTAAAAATCGCATCGTTCGAAATATAAATATTCTCCTGCCATGATGGTAGAGCAGTAATTGCACCATTATTAGTTGTATTCCATTGAATTGTGATTAGTTGATTATTTGAAATACTGTCAGCGGTAAAAGTAACTGAGCCTACTGTTAAATCAGGCGTTGGTTTTTGAATTACATTAACAGGTAAACTCGTACCAATATTATTATTTTCTTTATTGTATTCAAAAATATTATTAAACACATCCGTAAATACATGTATATAATATGTGCCACTAATACGGGCAGGAAGTTTTGTTTTAGCTCTAACTGAGTATTCAGCACTTGTTGATAAATTCAAGATATTACTATGAGAATAAAGTAATGTAGCCGTATTAGTATTTAAAACTTCGTTCTGACTTAAATAAACATAATCAATCCAGTTATTTTTTGTCGTAGGGCCAGAACCAAAATTCTTTACTTTATAAGTTACAGTTAAGGAATCTTCTGAAAATAGATTTTGTGAAGAGACTAAAACAGGAGCTACCACCTGCAAGTCTGGAGGTGGTGCAAGCGTAATGGCTATGTTATTGCTAATTCTTTCATTATTTGTAGAATTGCTTTCAATAAGTGAATTAGAATAATTTGTTTTTGTAACCACCTTATAATTTCCTTGAACACCCTGAGGAATTCTAAATGTAAAACTAGCTGTTTCGTAAGATTCGTTAGCGTTCAATGCTCTTAAATTGGAGAAACTTCCTACATAAAAATTATCTACTTGATCAGTAAGATAAACCACATCTTGCCAGCCTACAGAGCCTGTACTTCCTGTACCAACATTTCTAATTTTAAAACGAATACTAATATCCGTTTCAGAAGTAGCCGTTGGAGGCACAGTAATATCTTGCACCTCAAGGTCTGGTAATTGACGTGTAGTAAATGTTTGTAACACACTTGTCGCTTGACAGCTCACTCGTTTTGCAACAACCTTCCAATTATACTGGGTACCATAAGACAAGGTTCCGTAAGGTAACGAATAATTGATTTGATTTACTCCAGTTGCTAATGGCGTTGTTGGTACAGGTTCAGTAGCTTTCCAAACATATAAATCATAGCCTGTAGCATTTGCTACAGCAGACCATGATAAGCTAAGAGCAATGTCATGGCCAACAGAACCATTGGTAGGAATAAGGCTTGTTGGAGCAGTTATATTGGGTAAATTATCAATACGAACTTTGGTCGTATCGTTTGTTTTTAAGGAATCGTTTGAAAGTTTTGTGTAAGCAGTTATGTTGTAATTGCCAACTGTTGAAAGATTTGCCTTTGTTGTAAAGGTATAATCAAAAGTTCTACCTGGAAGAAGGCTTGCTCCCGAAACTGTTTCATTGACGACGGATCCATTATTAACTTTATAAGAGACAGGAAAACTACTTACACTCACGTTTCCGTAGTTACTTACTCTTACCGTAATATCTGCTGTATTTGTCAAATTACAGTCTGTTATTGGTGAAAGAACTGTACTGATACCAATGTCCAACACTTGACCATTTTGTGGCTGTGTTCGAATAGGCTTAAACTTCACCTTATCAGATACTCGGTTTCCTAAACCCGAGGTATTAAGCGTTGGATGATACGGGCCTGAAGGGGTACCCCAATAACAGTTACGAGCATCAACTGTATCTGCCGATGCCCCACTAGTATTATTGATACCATAGTCAGTATTTCCGTAAATATTGCAGTTGTTGAAAGTCGGCCTCCCATTGTCAACTTGTATCCCGATTCTGTTATTATAAAAATTACTTCCTGAAAAAATTGGGGCATTACCACCTTGATATCTTATTCCAAGATAACAATTTGAAAATGTGAGATTTGATGATGAGAAATTTGAAGTGGCAATATCTAATGCTGGGTATCCAGCATTTCCACCTAATTTATCAAAAGAAACATAACTTAAAATGGAACCCGTACTTGAAGCTGCTAAACTTATGTTTCCATTATAAAATCCAATTTGATTTCTATAAAATTGGATTGGAGATAATTCAGTACCCATTGCTCTTAGTGTGCCAGAAATATCTAACGATGGATTTGAAGAGCCAAACTCAATTGTTGTGCCTGCTTCAATCGTTAATGTATAGGTTTGGGGGACTGTTACACTACTGTTAATAAGGTAAAATGAGTTTATTCCTGGGTATGGTAATGTTGAATTAGTAGAAATATAACCTCCATTGATTGTTATTTTTGCATTTTTGTTATTTGAAATTGTTGCACAATTCTCTACAAAAGCACTTATATCTTGGGGGTTATTGACAAAATTATTGTTGGCTATAGTTGGCGAAATACTATTATTTGCAATTCTTATTGCCATTCCCTCCGAATTTCTGACAATACTATTACTAATGGATACCCCACTTGTGTTTATGTAGATTGCTCCATTATTATTGTTACCTTGAATATCTCCCCATTTGTCTATTGATACATACTCTAAGATGGAATTGATGCTACCGCCATTAAAACTGATTGACCCTCCATGAGAGTAACTAGGGCTAGCCGTCAAATCAGCAAAGCCCCTTAGTTTGATTGAATCTGTGGATAAGCCTTTGGCTATCAAAGTCCCACTGATGGAAAAGCTATCATAAATACTATAAGACCTTAACTCTACACCAGGTTTTACCTCTAAGGTATCTCCTACACTTATGGTGATTCCTACCCCTTCCATCTTAAAATAAGAATTTACTCCTTGCTTCTGTAAGATGCCATCTTGCTTCGAAGAACCACCAATTAATAATATTTTAGCATTAATATTACCTACAACATTCTTCGTAGTATGGATATATACACCTAAATCACTTGGATTATTCTCAAAACTATTGGCTGATACTAGCGGTGAAATAGCACTATTCTCAAATTTAATCCCAATACCTTCACTATTACTTATTTTACACTTGGTAATACTAATACCACTGGTGTTTATGTAGATAGCTCCATTATTACCATGTACTTGAACGTCTCCCCATTTGTCCATGGACACATATTCTACTATAGAATTGATACTACCCGAATTGAAATACAAAGCTCCTCCATGGGTAGAATTAGATGACACCGCTGGATTAGCAAAGCCTCTGAAACGAATAGAATCACTCACAGTTCCTTTCGCTATTAAAGTACCATTGATAGTGATATTATCATACATAGAGTTTGACCGTACCTCTACACCTGGCTTAATATCAAGTGTATCCTCTTTTCTTATCGTAATGCTAACACTGTTGTATAACTTAAAATATGAATTTATACCTTGCTTTTTCCATACACCGCTTTGAGTGCTTGTTCCACCATTCAAGTAAATAATGGAATTTGTATTACTATATATATTACTACAAGTTTGTGCAAAAGCACTTATATCTTGGGGGTTATTGACAAAATTATTGTTGGCTATAGTTGGCGAAATACTATTATTTGCAATTCTTATGGCTCTTTCCTCCGAATTTCTGATAATACTATTACTAATAGACACCCCACTTGTGTTTATGTAGATGGCTCCATTATTATTGTTACCTTGAATATCTCCCCATCTGTCTATTGATACATATTCTAATACCGAATTTATACTGCCATCACTAAAACTGATTGACCCTCCATGAGAGTAACTAGGGCTAGCCGTCAAATCAGCAAAGCCCCTTAGTTTGATTGAATCTGTGGATAAGCCTTTGGCTATCAAAGTCCCATTAATCGACAAGTTATCAGAAATACTGTAAGACCTTAGCTCTACTCCAGGTTTTACCTCTAAGGTATCTCCTACACTTATGGTGATTCCTGCCCCTTCCATCTTAAAATAAGAATTTGCTCCTTGCTTTTGTAAGATGCCATCTTGCTTCGAAGAACCACCAATTAATAATATTTTAGCATTGATATTACCTACAACATTCTTCGTAGTATGGATATATACACCTAAATCACTTGGATTATTCTCAAAACTATTGGCTGATACACTTGGAGAAATAGTACTATTCTCAAATTTAATCCCAATACCCTCACTATTTCTTATCTTACATTTTGTAATACTAACCCCACTTGTATTTATGTAGATAGCTCCATTATTGAGATTACCTTGAACGTCTCCCCATCTGTCCATGGACACATATTCTACTATAGAATTGATACTACCCGAATTGAAATACAAAGCCCCTCCATGCGTAGAACTAGGTGACACGGCTGGATTAGCAAAGCCTCTGAAACGGATAGAATCACTCACAGTTCCTTTCGCTATTAAAGTACCATTGATAGTGATATTATCATACATAGAGTTTGACCGTACCTCTACACCTGCTTCAATTATCAAAGTTTGCCCCGCTGGAACTGTAATAGTTCCTGAAATAACATAAGGACTTTGGGCTTTTGTCCATGTACCTGATTGATTCCCACTTTTAGGGGTTTGGGCGGTTAAAGTAGAAAGGAAAAGATGAAGTAAGAAAATAGTTAAAAGCAATAGTTTTTTTTTCATATTAATTGTAAAGGTTATATCTCATTGAATTAGTAGTCACTTCAAGTATCCTTAACCATTACATAATAAATTATTAATCAGCACATTACTGTACAATTGAGGCACTATGAAGACGTTTATAAAAATACATAGTAATACAAATACACACTAAAAAAAAGGTAATAAATTTTAAGAAATTTATTAAACGGTTAGCGGATTATTCAAAAAAATGGAATAATATTATCTTCAGAACCTATAGCTACGCAAAATTCCCCCATAAACTATTTCCATTTTTTGAACAATACCTGCTCGTTTTTTTTACATAAGTGCTTGGACAAAATAAATTAGAATAATAATAAAACCAGAAGACTATAAGTCTTTTGATTTTGTTTCTAAATAATATTGACTAGGCACTTATAAGGAATTAAGCGAAAAACTAAAAAGTTACCTAGCATGGAAAAAGAACAAGCGATAGGAAGAATTAGCCTACTGGATGCCATTCGTGGCTATTTCATTGCATGGGTAGGTTTGTTTAATACGCTTAATATCCTAAATGCCGTATATCCCAATGCTTCCCTTTCGGTCGCTTTTATTGGTGCTGTTTCTGGTATTAATAGCCCTTATTTTTGTAGAAAATGACATGAGTAAAGCAGGAAGCATCAAAGATTTCAGGTATGTTTCTAATGTGTTTTGGGCGAATGTTAGTTATACCTTTCGGTTGAACGGACAGTCGTATTATTACCTGATTACCTATCATTTGGAGATGTTGCTTCTGGTTTTAATTGGCTTTTATGGGTCTTATTTAGGCATTTCAAAAACCTATCTTTGGGTATTTGACAAAGCGACTAGCAACTTTCGATTATACCTTGGATTAGATGTTTTGATGCTGTTTGTTCTTGTTGCATCCGCCTTTATTCCCTGGTTAAATCGCCTAGCGTACTCTGCTCATATTTTCTTGTTTTCCCTTTGGTACATGACGGGCTTTTACCTCATTATTAAACCACCAACCAGCCTGCATCGGATACTTTCCAACTTAGGACGTAAAACCTTAACGATTTACATTCTTCAAAATGTTATCCTATGCTCGTTCTGGTTTGTGGGGGCGAACAAAGGATTCATCTTCAATTCGCTTCTTTTCTTAGGATTGCAAATGGGGCTGTTAGGAATGTTTTTAGTAAATCAGAAAGCTCAAGGAAGGTGGTTGGAAAAAATTTGGAGAAAAGTGGCTTGTTGGATATAATTTTTTTCTAACTTGTGACTATAATTTACATTTGCTGTCATAATAACAGAAAAACATCCCAAGACATTTCATAATAGAATAAAAATAATAAGTGTAGAACTATTTACTAAAATACCCAGCCAAATATGGCTGGGTTATTTTTTTGTAACGCCCTAACTCATGTCATTTACCCATCTGAATATCAATATTTCCTGATTTAGGATAGTAATGCTCTTTCACTGGTTTTAGCCCTTTCTTTTGGAAATGTAGGACGTAAGATTCTTTTTGAAACCGATAAGGTAAAGTACAATTAAATCTACCAAAATCATCTGCAATAATACTTGTGTCATTATCAATACTAATGGATACTCCTGAAATTGGATCGCCTTCAGAGGTTTTGACATTACCCGTAATTATGCCTAAACTACCATCTGGAATGAGGTTGAGATGAAGGTTTTTATTTAATACTACTGAATCAGACTCCAGTTTCCAGTAATCTGTGCTAAGTTTTATTGCGACTTTTTCACCTTTGGACGATGCAGCAAGCTGCTTAAATGTAACCTCACCATTCGCAAGTACTTGTGCAGTTTCTTCTTTATTACCAATGAGTAAAGAAAGCTCCCCACCTTTAAAAAGGGGGTAAGCGTACTGCATATTCAGAAGAGGTTTAGGCTTTAGAAATACTGTCGCATCATACGGCTGAGCATTAAAATAAATAAAAGCAGATAAAATGCCGACCAATAATGTAGCGATAACAGACCATAGATATTTATTTTGTTTTTCTATTGGGAAAGGCTTTTGCGGAGCTTCTTTAGCAGGACTATTTGCTTGGCGAACATAATTATAGATAATAGGTAGATTCTTTACGTTATACGGAATTATCTCATAATTTGCTAAACTAGGAGGCACGTCATTCAGGTTCATATCTTTGGTAATAACCGTAAATAAATTCCCCGAAGTTTTGCCAGAACGCTTACGATTCAAAAAAAATAGCCACTCGGCCTCTACCCAAGAAGAGTTGATGTTACTTGCCGAACTCCCCACAACTATTAAATGCGTAGTGCTAACCAACGCCTCATCAATGGCTTTGACGTAGTCAGCATTCCCTAATTCTTTCAAGGATTGGTCAGATTCAAATACACTCAGTCCCTGAGCTGTTAGATAGTCGTATATTTTTTTAGCGTATGACGCATCAGCACTTTTTCTGGATATAAAAACATCTATTTTATTCATGGATTATTTTTTAGTAGTTTCATTTTGATTAAGTTAGCACTTATGTTTCCCTTAATCGTTTATCATTTTGCCATTATAGCCTCAAGTTTAAGGCAGAAAAATTATTTCACTTTCTCTATTTTCAAGAGACTGCCCTATAGCCATGGCATAATGATTTGTTAAATTGATATCGAAATTGGCAGAGATAAGTCTTTTTTCAACTTCACTTAGAAAATGTCTATTCATCATATTACCTTTATCAAACGGCCTTTTCGTGGGCATGTAAGAAAAAAGAGATTCATTTATAAACATCTTCATGTTACTTTCATATTGTTGATATGCAATTGAAGCCTTTTTTGAATCATTTTTAAGCGAATATAAATCACCCAGTTTTTTCCATATTGGAATAGGGGCTGAATTGCAGTTAGCAATAGTGATTTCAGATGAACATCCATAAGCATTTAGGGCTTTTTCGAAAGTAGCTAATGCTAAATTGAAGTCTTTTTTGATTTCATAGATACATCCCAAACGATAGTGGATATTAGCTATATAAGGCTTATAAATCTCAGGATTAGAAATCACCAATCGATCAAATCTCTCAAGTGATTCATTAAGTATATTTGATGAAGCAATATAATCTTCTCTCTTATGGTAAAAACCACCTAAGTTATATTGAATCAAGGCTAAACTAGGCCCATAGGTATCTGGGTTTTGTTTGGCTAAAAGTTCAAAAAATCTCAGAGATTCATTGTAAGCATTTAATGCCAATGAGTATTCTTTTCTTTTCTCATACAAAATGCCTAAGTTATTTTGAGTCTTTGCGACATTGGCATTATAGGTATTTTGATCAATGCTCATTAAGTGTAGAAAGATTTTCAAAGATTTACTATAGGCAATTAAAGCAAGACTATCCTCATTTTGGATACTATACAATATTCCTAAATTATTTTGAGCCATAGCCACGATTTGTTCGTAGGTCTCAGGTTGTATCTGTAGTAGTTTCTCACTAATTTCTAATGCTTTTTTATAAGTACTTAAAGCTTCAGTATATTTTTTTTCTCTTTGATACAAACTACCTAGATTATTTAAGGTAAAGGCTAGGTATGGTTCATAAGTTTGGGGATTATTGACAATTAACCTGCTATAAATGACTAGTGCCTTCTGGTATTGTTCTAATGCTTGAACATAATTACCTTTTTCTTTATATAAAATCCCTAAATTATTTAGGTCTCTTGCAGAATCATGATCATTTTTTGCTAATTTCAAAGCCTTTAAATAATAGCTAACTGCTGAGTTATACTTGTTTTGATTTTGCAAGAAATATGCATAATCGAACGTATTGTCAAAGTTAGAAGTGTCCGCAGATACCAATTCTTTATACTTATCTTCGGCAGATTTAAAATCAAACTTAAAGATATATTCCTTTGCCAGAGCTTTTAGATTACGTGTGTGTAATGCTATAATAGAGTCCGCTTTCGCTTTATCACTTACGGCTTTTCTTATTTCTTTACCTGATTTAAGACTCTCCCTTAGTTGGATACTTTCGTCTATTCTTCCTTCTTTAAATAAGGCAATTGCTCGGCGTTCTATGTCGGAAGCATCGTCTAGGTTTATTCGTATAAACTCCTCTGCATATTCTGCCAATTGGTTTTGCAGGCGATTACGCTCTTCTTGTAGTTTAGCTTTTTCTGCTTGATAAGACGATTTTTCTTTATCCAACGCTGCCAATTTTTTATTGTACTGCTGGATAATGTATGGATCTGCAACCTTGTAGTAGGCTTGTTTCGCTAAAGCAAGGGTTCCTGCTTTACACAAAACAACCTTTACTTTATTTTCAGTAGGTTGAGCTGGAAGATTTACTTGCATCTCTTTTTCATTTACCAATTCCCAACCTACTTTTTCTGGTCTGAGGATAACACTCTCTCCAATATCGAGTCCCTGAAAAGTTAGCGTAAACTCTCCTTTAGCAGAACTACTAATAGAATTCGACAATTCACTCGACTTAATGGAAACACCTCCTACAGTTTTTTTTCCAGAGTTTTGTTCTGTTACCCAACCCATCAATTTATTTTGAGCAGTACTTGAGATGGAATGTAGTAGTAAAATGATGATAAAGAGTATTCTTCTCATACCTTATTTTTTAAGTAATTCTCTAATTTTAGTAACATCTGGATGTATAATCC
>JARXAV010000317.1 GCA_029865665.1 Flectobacillus sp.
GATATTGCTCTTGATGAACAAGGCTATTCCATTTATCGTATTGTACCCAAGGATAAATAATAGCTTTCTAATCCAGTTAGATTAAAAAAGGGGTGACGAAACGTTTGTTTCATCACCCCTTTTTTAATCTAACTATTCAATTGAATTATAAACCTGATCTATGCAAAAAGTCCATAGCGGATGATGCAATAAATAGCTCTAAATCCATCTTTCCAATTAATTTTCTTCCCTTCCGCATAGGTGCGTCCGTAATATGAAATTCCAACTTCATAAATTCTGATTTTAGGAATTTTCGCAACTTTGGCTGTTACCTCTGGTTCAAAACCAAAACGCTTTTCATTTAACTTCAGATTCTTTACGATGTCTGTTCTAAATAATTTATAGCAAGTTTCCATATCTGTCAGGTTTAAATCGTTAAACCAATTCGATAGAAAAGTCAACATTTTATTTCCAATTGTATGCCAAAAAAATAAAATTCGATGAGGCTTTCCCCCTATAAATCGAGAGCCATAAACAACATCAGCAAAGCCATCAATAATTGGCTTCAAGAGAATGTTAATTTCGTGTGGATCATATTCTAAATCTGCATCTTGAACAATCACAAAATCTCCTTTTGCAACGCTAATTCCCGTATGAATTGCAGCTCCCTTACCTTTATTAACTTCGTGTTTTTGATAATTAACCGATAGATGTGGATAATTACTCATAAATAATTTAACCTGCCCTTCGGTATCGTCTTTAGAAGAGTCGTTTACAACAATCAATTCTTTCTCTATACCATTGATCAATTCAACCTCATTGATTTTCTTGAGAATGATTTGTATGGTATTTTCTTCATTATATGCAGGCACGATAATAGATAACTTCATAGGGAATATTACATTTTTTCAAAAAAATAGTATTATGCAGATTTTATTCGAATCGAACGCTACAAAGATAAAACAATCCCTTCAGCTATCTTGTTAAAAGACAAATAATTCAATAATTCCAAACTAACAGAAAAATCAAGAGGCCTTCTATAAGCTGTTTGTACCTCAACTCAGAAGTCTTTTCATAAAAAATCCCCGAGCTACGCTGTCAGCCTATCACGGGGATTTTCAATTCATTTATATGAGTTATAAACTGTATTCCTTAACAGTTTCGATAAAGCACTTAACTTTTTCAGGATCAGTATCAGGATAAACACCATGTCCTAAATTAGCAATATGTCGTTGACCACCAAACTGATCTAACATCGCACGAGTTTGTTTCTTTATTTCATCAAAAGAAGCATATAATACACATGGGTCAAGATTTCCCTGTAATGTTTTGTTCGCTCCTATCAAACGACGAGATTCCGCAATATCCATATTCCAGTCCAAACCGATTGTCTCACAGTTTAACTTGGCCATATCTTCTCTTGCAAAAAATGCCCCTTTTGCAAAAACCGTCACAGGAACTTCCGTGATAGCATCACAAATTTGAGCGATATAGGGTAATGAATATTCTTTATATTGTGCTGGCGATAAGATACCTGCCCATGAGTCAAAAATCTGAACAAGATTTGCTCCTGCTGCGATTTGAGCCTTTAGGTAAGCAATTGTAGTATCTGTAATTTTTTGTAATAGGGCATGCGATAGGGCTGCATCAGAGTACAAATATTTCTTTGCTTTAGAGAAGGTTTTAGAACCTCTTCCCTCTAACATATAGCAAAGCAAGGTAAATGGAGCTCCAGCGAAACCAATCAAAGGTACACGACCATTTAACTCAGATTTAACAATCTTGATTGCGTCTAACACGTATGCTAACTTTTCGTGTGGGTCAGCTACTTGAAGCTTATCCACATCAGCCATTGATTTAATGACTTCTGGAAAAATAGGACCTACACGTTCTTCCATAATATAAGGTAAGCCCATTGCTTCTGGCACAACCAATATATCTGAGAAAATAATAGCAGCATCAACACCTAAAATATCAACAGGCTGAATCGTCACTTCTGCTGCTAATTCAGGATTAGTAGCAAGTTGAATAAAACTACCAGCTTGTTCACGTACGGCACGATATTCTGGCAAAATTCTTCCTGCTTGACGCATCATCCACACAGGGACACGCTCTACCTGCTCTCCACGAGCAGCTCTTAAAAGTAAATCGTTTTGTAAAATTTCCATCTTTAATGTTAAAACGCATTCGTTATCGAAAGCCTTCGACCTATCGTTTCACACTACAAAGATACGATTGTTTTAACACGGTGGATTTAGTGACTCGAGAAAAGAGTCAAAATTCTTAACAACTACTTACAAACTAGACAGATACACATCGTATCCAGATTCAAAATTATGTTGTCTGTATTTTGATTGGCGAAATTGCAGACCAAGAAGTACTTTTAAAAAATAGTCCGTCTGGTAAAAACCCTCCATTTTAGTTTTAACCTTTCCCTGATGGTCTAAAAACAAAATAGTTGGGAACCGCTTAACCTTAAAGTGATTAACTAATTGTAAGCCTTCATCGTACCTTATATCAACTTTCTTAGCTAAATAATTCAGACTCATGAACGAAGCAACATATTCATCGGAGAGCGTTTCTTTTTCCATTTTCAAACTTGGAGCACTCCCGTTTGCTGAGAAAAAAAGAATCATTGGTTTTTGAATATGTTGAGCTGAAATAAACATATCTGCATAACTACTTTGAAAAAAAGCAGCATCAAGAATCGTCTGAGAAAAAGACGAAACTATTGAAGAAGTCATAAAAACGATGATAAGAGTAATTTTAGTATGTATCATGACGAAAAGTAAGGGTAAGATTTTTACAAACAAGTACAAAAACCAAGCCATAGATACAAAAAAAGCCTCAGAACAAAATTGTTCTGAGGCTTTTGAAACTTATTTGAATAACTAGATTTTATTCAGAAACACCTAATGCTTTCAATGTTTCTAAACTTAATGCGTTACCAGTTGATAAGTTATTATCTTTTTGGAATTGTAAGATAGCAGCTTTTGTTCTAGTTCCAATAATATCATCTACTGGACCTGGATCGTAACCTTTAGCTTTCAACGCACGTTGAATTTGAATGATTTTCTCAGTCGTTAACTTGTTTCCACACAATACTTCAACCCATTCAGCATACGAATTACCAGCAGTCTGAGCAGTAGTTGTATAAGAACCGTATTCAGCAGGAATCGTTGTTTCTGTTGTTTTAGCAGCGGTTTTAACCAATGTCTTCGTAACAGTTTTGTATTCCGCAGGAATTGCTTCTTCACGAGTAGATGCAGCACTAGCAACCACTTGTTTCGTACGTGTTTCGTATTGAGCAGGAGTTTCTGTAACTTTTGTAGTTGCAGGAGAAACTAACACTTGTTTTGTACGAGTTGCATATACAGCAGGAATTTCAATTTCACGAGTTGTAGCAGGACTAGCAACCAGTTGTTTTGTAACAGTCTGGTAACAGCTTGCTCCATTTGCCAATGTTCCAGCACCTGAACCACTTCCAGCACCAGTTCCTGGAGCCATACATGGTGTTGGTACGTCTAGTTCACGTGTTGCAGCAGGAGATACAACCAATTGCTTTGTACGAGTAGCATAAACCGCAGGAATTACTGTCTCTTTAACTTCAGCATCTTTAACTAATACTTGTTTTGTAACAGTTGCATATTCAGCAGGAATTGCAATCTCACGAGTAGATGGAGAACGAGCAATGATTGTTTTCGTAATTGTCTTATATTCAGCAGGAATTGTTGTTTCAGTTACACGTGCTGGTTGGTCAACAACTTCACGAGTAATTGTTTCGTATTGTGCTGCTGTCGCTGCTTCTTTAGCTACACCATTTACAGGATATGTACTTGGATCAGGAGAAACTAACAACTGTCTTGTAAACGTTTTGTATTCAGCAGGTACTGGAATCTCACGAACGGTAGCAGGAGTTGCAACCATTTGCTTCGTAACAGTTGCATATTGTGCAGGAGTCGTAACTTCTTTCACGCCAGCAGGCACTTTCAACACTTGTTTCGTAATCGTTTTGTACTCAGCAGGTACAGTTACTAAACAAAGAATACGACAGTCATCTGGGTTAGCTGACAAACAACCTGGATCAGCTTTCCCTTTTTCATACTTCGTGTATTCGTCACGAATTTTAATTTTCTCTGTTACTGTTTCATAAACAGGAGGAGTCGTTGCTAAAGTTGTAACAGCGTCTTTAACCAAAATATTTTCAGTTACTGTTTTATAAGTAGCAGGAACAACTTCTAAACGTTTTGATGCTTCTTTGATAAGAATGTTTTCAGTTAACGTTTTGTATGAGAACTGAGCAGGAGTTAATGTTTTGAAAGCATCTTTAACCAATACTTGCTCTGTAACTTTTTTGAATGTTCCAGGAACAACTGTCAATACCTTTGAAGCCTCCTTTACCAAAATAGTTTCTGTAGCAGTTTTGTATTCCGCAGGAATAACCTCTAAACGGTTATAAGCAGGTTTTACAAGATACTGTTCTGTTTCTGTTTTGTAAACAGCTGGAATAACTGTATATGTTTTTGAAGCAGCCTTAGCAATATATTGTTCCGTTTCTGACTTCAACACAGCTGGAACAACTTCAATTTTCTTACATGGAGAACCTACTACAGCAGAACCATCTGGACGAAGGAATGCCTTACGAGTATTATCCCATGAACCAGCAGCAAATGAACCCGCTGGACATCCACCAACAAAGATTTGCTCCGTTACAGTTTTGTATTGTGCAGGAACTACCTCTAAACGCTTTGATGCCGCTTTTACTAAAACTGATTCTGTTTCTGTTTTGAATACAGCGGGAACAATCGTTACAACTTTACCAGCTTCTTTAACTAACACTTGCTCTGAAACAGTTTTATAGGTTGCAGGTACAACCTCTAAACGTTTAGCAGCTTCTTTAGCTAATACACTTTGTGTCTCAGTTCCTAAAACAGCAGGAACAACATTTAATGTCTTACCAGCTTCTTTCGCTACAAATTGTTGAGTTTTCGTAGTAAATTGGGCAGGCTTTAAACATTTTGCATAACATTTACCACTTACAGCATTAGGTGGTAGGTCATTTTGGGCATTAGCCGCAGTACTGACCAAACTGATTGTTGCCGCTGTATAAAGCAGCGAAAGGTAATTTTTCTTCATTGTTGTCAGAAATAAATCAGGTGTTATAAGGGTTTATTAAGCAAATATATAAGGCTTTTGATAAAAAGCAAAGTTGCTAATAGCTCAAAAGCTAATATTCTAATACATAAGACATACCAAATGGCATTTTGTCACACAAACTTAATATTAAGTACTAAAATTAATATTGACTATTGTAAGGAAGCTGCCTTAATGAGGCATGGATAGAAGACAATGTAGGTAATATTGTTGCACTACTAAAAGACGTTATACAAAGCTGGCAAATTATTCCTCAAAAAGGAAATAGTTAGTCATTTTTTTTCTAGTTTAATTAAAAAAAATGACACTCCTAGAAAATTAACTATAAACTAAGCAGGCAGACAGACAACTATCTAGCTAGTAAATAGTACTTTTGTATTCTTAAATAGTGTTAGCCTTGCTAGTAAAAGGCCTCGCTATTCATTTGAATAACTTGAAACGATTTAACGTAGGTTTTAATGACAAAAATCGTTTCTAATAATGACAATATATTTTATGAAAATCACCGAAGCTATATTCGTACAAAGCAATACAGAGTATCAAAAATGTCCCACTCCAGATAAGCCTGAATATGCTTTTATCGGAAGGTCAAACGTGGGAAAATCCTCTTTGATAAATTCAATCGTTCAGAAAAAAGACCTCGCAAAAACTTCGCAAACGCCTGGTAAAACGCAGCTTATTAACCACTTTCTTATCAACAAAAACTGGTACCTTGTCGATTTACCTGGATATGGATATGCAAAAGTAAGTAAGACTGAACGAGAGAAGTTCGAGCAAATGATTTTTGACTACCTTCATTATCGTGAAAACTTAAAATGTACCTTCGTTTTAATTGATATTCGTCACGAACCTCAAAAGGTGGACACAGAGTTCATGGCTAAACTCGCAGAAAGTGATATTCCATTCTACATCGTTTTCACGAAGGCTGATAAATTATCGAAAACAGCAGCACAGAAAAACATCGAGAATTATACAGAGAAAATGTTAGAAACTTGGGAAGAAATGCCATACTTTTTCGTAAGTTCTTCCGTTGATGGAATCGGTAGAGCTGAAATTTTAGACGTTATCAGCGAACTTAACGCCGAAACAGCTTAACAAATATCTAAATGCCTTGTTCAAAAAAGTACTAATTTGAACATGATAATCACCAAATTTCGGTAAATAAAAGTGGTTATAAGCGTATTTTTAGTAGAACTATTGTTTAATAACTATTTTTGCAAAAACAAAATCATTAAAAGTTTATGGAATTATTAAGAGAAGTTGCCAACATTGCAGGTAAAGGTGGTCTTTATCGTATCCTAAAACCTACACGTACTGGCGTTATTGTTGAAAGTTTAGATGGAAAAAAAGAACGCTCAGTTGTTGGAGCAAATGCAAGAGTATCAGTTCTAAAAGACATTTCAGTTTATATGGCAGATCATCAAGATAATGCTACTCCACTAGGAGACATTTTCTTGGCAATCAGAAATACGCATGGAGAACAAGTTGCCTTAAATACAAAAAATGCAACTGATGCTGAATTATTTGATTTCTTAGCAAGCGTAGCTCCTGACTTCGACAGAGAAAGAGTGTATGCTTCTGACGTGAAGAAAATCATTAACTGGTATAACATCGTTTCTGTAGCACTACCAGAAGCATTTGTAAGTGATGTAACGTCCGAAATTGAAACTGCTGAGTAATTTTCAATTCAAGACCATTTTTGGAAAACGATACATTTGAGAATCATAAACCATCAATTGATCAATTTCTAAATCAAAAAAATACGAAAATAAAGGAGATTGTTCTAAGTAATTACGAACATCTCCTTTATTTTTTGCATTAAAAAGAATCCATCCCCTACTTGCTTCTACTGAAATAGCGTATGTTTCAATGACTCCTTTAATGATAAAGTCATTAATAATCATTCGGTGTCGAGGAACTAATCTCATAAACTCCTCATCAACATTAAACGAAAATGTTACTTGATATTTATTATTCATACTGTTATCTAATTTACCGTTGACAATAGGTTTTAACCCATTTCAATTGCTCTTCATTATCGGGAATTTGCACACCTCTGTTTGCTATAATATGTGCCAAAGCATCCTCATAAGTCCAGCCTAATGTGTGTAATAGCAATAAGCCAAAAACGGCAGAACGACCGATACCTGCACGACTATGAAGTAACATTCGCTCACCCCGATTTACTTGTGCCAAAAGTTGAACTAAGATTGCTTTTGTTTTTATAAAACTATCTGGAGCTTCTTTCGGTTCAATTGGATACTTAATAAATTCCAATCCTACCCGAGTACAATCCATCCGCTCAAACTCAAGATCTAACTCTTCATTTTCTTCATCTGTCAGAAAACTAACAATTGTTTTAATCTCAAGTTTTTGCCAATTGTGAATTTCCTCTAATAAATCATCTCCCCCCATGGGTCTTCCCATGATACCTACCTGAGGGTGAATCCAAAAAATTCTCGTTCGCATCGTACTAATGAGCTAAAAAAAATAGAGACTACCCTGTTAGAATAGTCTCTATTTTTAGATTTCAATATTGTTTATTTCTCCACTTGCGAGTAGTTCAATTCGACTGGTGTATTACGACCGAAGATTTTCACCATTACGTTTAACTTCTTCTTATCTTCGTAAATATCCTCAATTGTACCATCAAATCCAGAGAAAGGACCGTCAATAACTTTAACAATCTCACCTTTTGTGAATGAAGATGATTGAGCAACTTCTTCAACAACAGCAACATCATCTATCTTACCTAAGATACGCTTAATTTCGCTCTGACGTAACGCAATCGGGGTCTTAGATGTCTTGCCATCATTCCAACTCAAAAATCCAATTACACCAGGCGTAGAAGTAATAATATGGGATACTTCACCGTACTTAATATCAGCTTCAATGAATACATAACCAGGAAATAGCGTTTTCTCACGAATTGTTTTCTTTCCGTTACGTAATTCAAATATTTTTTCCGAAGGCAACATAATCTGAGGAACATATTCCGCAAGACCTTGTCTGCCTACTTCGCTTTCAATGTAAGCTTTTATTTTTTTTTCTTGTCCCGAGACTGCTCTCAAAACATACCAGTTAGTCTCTGCTGCCATCTTAATAAAATAGATTTCAATTTACTTGGTTTCAGTCCAACAAAAAGATAATTAATTACTTAAAGTACTTAGAAACCTGAGATACTTTAATATAACGACTTCCTGAAACCAACATTTCAATATTAGAATGATTGATAGAATAGTTCCAAAACTGACTTAAACGAAAAGTCAATCATTCCCACTACAAGAGCAAAAAGTAAAGATGCTACCAATACAAGTGTTGAACTTGACTGTAATTCACTAAACTGTGGCCATGTTACATTTTCAGTAACTTCAGTCCAAGACTCTTTAACCAATTGAGAAATTTTATTCATGGTTGTAAGTATTTTTTACGTTTTAAGACATTAACGCCTATCGTTGGGAAATGCTAATTGCTATAAACTTTAAAGTTCCAACATCTTAGAATTCAAACTTTAAGGTTTACCGTAAATATGCAAAACTTAAAATTAAAAATACTAAAATTTGGAACTTTATTATGCACGGGAACAAGGATTCGAACCCTGATCAAAGGTTTTGGAGACCTCTATTCTACCATTGAACTATTCCCGTGTATCTAATGGAATGCAAAAATAGCAATTTTATTTTAACATTCAAAAAAAATATAAAAATAAATTCATAAAAAGAGCGTCACTCTTCAGTAACGCTCTTTTTATTATATCTAAAGATGATTAGTCTAAGATTTCAGTTACCTGACCAGCACCTACAGTACGTCCACCTTCACGGATTGCGAAACGAAGACCTTTGTCCATAGCTACTTTGTTCAATAACGTAACATCAATAGTTAAGTTATCACCAGGCATACACATTTCTACTCCTTCTGGTAACATGATTTCTCCTGTTACGTCAGTTGTACGGAAATAGAATTGAGGACGGTATTTGTTAAAGAATGGAGTGTGACGACCACCTTCTTCTTTAGACAAGATATAAACCTCAGCTTTGAATTTAGTATGAGGTTTTACAGAACCTGGCTTACAAATAACCATACCACGACGGATAGATTCTTTGTCAATACCACGTAATAATAAACCTACGTTGTCACCAGCTTCACCACGGTCAAGGATTTTACGGAACATCTCAACACCAGTTACTACTGATTTTAAGCCTTCAGCACCCATACCTAAGATATCTACTGCTTCACCTGAGTTGATGATACCAGTTTCGATACGACCTGTTGCTACTGTACCACGACCTGTGATCGAGAATACGTCTTCAACTGGCATCAAGAATGGCTTATCAACATCACGTTTTGGAAGTGGAATCCAGTTATCAACAGCATCCATTAATGCTTCGATTGTTTCAACCCATTTCGCTTCTCCGTTCAATCCACCTAAAGCAGAACCTTGAATTACAGGAATGTTATCGCCATCAAAGTCATAGAATGACAATAATTCACGAATTTCCATTTCAACTAATTCTAACAATTCTGGATCATCAACCATATCCACTTTGTTCATGAATACTACCAATTGAGGTACACCAACCTGACGTGACAACAAGATGTGTTCACGAGTTTGTGGCATTGGACCGTCAGTTGCAGCAACCACGATAATAGCACCGTCCATTTGAGCAGCACCAGTTACCATGTTCTTCACGTAATCGGCGTGACCTGGACAGTCAACGTGTGCATAGTGACGATTCGCTGTTGAATATTCTACGTGAGCCGTGTTGATAGTGATACCACGCTCTTTTTCTTCTGGAGCCGAGTCAATTGAAGAGAAATCTTTTTTCTCAGCAAGACCTTTTTCTGACAACACCTTAGTGATGGCAGCTGTTAAAGTAGTTTTACCGTGGTCAACGTGACCGATTGTACCGATATTTACGTGAGGTTTACTACGGTCAAAATTCTCCTTTGCCATGATATTTAGTTCTTAATTAGTTTTATAAAAAGAATGAAAAATTTAAATCCAATTTGAAGATTTGAAAAGCGAAAAACTTGAAGATAGCATATACTACAGCTCTTCAAGTTAACATACTTTCAAATTGTCTTGAGCCTTTGAGCAGGATTGAACTGCCGACCTCTTCCTTACCAAGGAAGTGCTCTACCACTGAGCTACAAAGGCAAAGCACATTTTACTTAAACCTTCGATTTGCAAGTCGGAATTTTGAAGTTTGTGAATTGGAGGGAACAAATCTTATAAACCCGAATACAAACAAAAATGGTTAATTGTTAACTGCTAATTCGCTAAACCATTAACTATTAACTATCAACAATTAACCATTTTATCAGAGCGGGAGACGGGGCTCGAACCCGCCACCTATAGCTTGGAAGGCTATCGCTCTACCAAATGAGCTACTCCCGCTTGTGCCAAATGTGTTACTTTTTTTGTGGGGACAGATGGATTCGAACCACCGTAGGCATACGCCAGCAGATTTACAGTCTGCCCCATTTGGCCGCTCTGGTATATCCCCTTTTGACTAATTTTATCAAACTCTGGTAGCGATTCCGTTTATCGTTCCCGTAATTGAGTGTGCAAAATTATCCATAATTTTCGACATAGGCAAGCTTTATTCAAAAAAAAAGTAAATATTTTTTTTGAATAATAGCCCTAATCATGCAATTAGAGCCATATTAACCTGATTATCAGACAAAAGCACTAAATACGAATTCCGAAATTTATCCCATTAATTTTTGGTCCTTTATCATTTTGAAAGACATTTGATAAATCATAGTTGAAAAATAACACTGGTAATGCTTTTATGCCTAGTTCAAATGACACCCCATAGCGTATCGGATTTAAGAAAAAACTGTTATGATTCCATTGCTTATGCCCACTATCATCTTCTTTTGTCTTTGTATAACTGTCTATTCGATAACCTAAATATCCCCCAAGACCCACAAACTGGATAAAACTGCTCTTCTTAAAGGCAATATAAGGCATTACGGGTAACATTAAAGAAGCTATTGTCAACTTGTTTCGAGAAAGAGCAACTTGCTTGCCATTATCATCCTGATAGGTGTAAAAAGAAATGGAATTAGTGCCTTTTGTCAATACCGTATTATTTTCGAACATATAATTTTGCCATGATAGTTCTACCCCATAGCTTAAACGAAACGATTTCGTTGCTGTCTGCGATAAAGTGGTTGATCTAACAAATCCCATTCCAAAATAGCGGGAACCTAATGGACTTAATTCAAAATTAGTAGCATTATAATTTCCTGCAATAGATGATGTTCCTCCAAATGTATTCAGCCCAAAATAGAGGTTAAATCCTGCTCTATTTGCAAAGTGATTCAGGCTATCTTTCTTATGAATTTTAACTGTTCCATTCGAATTAATATGAATGTTTCCCACATCTACTGTCCCATCTGGATCTACATGGATATTTCCAATATCAACTCGACCTTCTGGGGTTACTAGAACTCGTTCTGTTCGTTTTTCGAAAAGCGTATCGGTTTTAGACTTAGTAACAATTGTATTTTCTTTCTTGAACTTATCAAACGCAATGTTCTTAAACCCAATTTGAACCTTCCTTCCTCCGTTACTTACAACAATCACCGTATCTTTATCCAAGTCGCTATTAACAATTCCACGAATTTGTTTCCACGTTTCATCATCAAGCATCACTCCGTGTTTAGAAAAAACGAGTTCCAAATCCTCTCTCAAACTCCCTTTTGTATTTTTAGAATTTAGTACTAATTGATTTCGCTTATCTATATTAATCACAGTAGAATCTAGCTCTGAACTCATCGCTTTCAGACTAAATGACAAACAAAACTGGACAACGGTTATAAAGATTGCTATGCTTGAAAGCTTTTGATATGTATAATTCATGACTGATTTAGTTTAAGTGTTTACTCTTCTCGTTTAATAAGTAAGTCTCTTGTATTATTGATTTTCGTATCAGCACGTGCAAAAAGTTTTGCTAATCCAGGATATGCTGATTTCCATTCGATTTCCTCACCACTCTTTAATTTCTTGAAACGTTTCCAAAGTTTTGCAATAAACCGTTGCTTCTCAACATTCTCTGGAGTTGATTCTAATACAGGTAAATCTGTCTGATCCTCTTCCTCATCAACCATGTTAACCAATATTACCCCCTCTTCTGGATTCGAATTAATACTTACAATACTTTGTTCTTTTTGCACGAGTGTATCAGCCACAATGGTGGTAATAACATTCGTACTCGAATCTTCCTTAATAAGATCTTCAACCACCATCTTGGGTTTGGTTATAGTTTTGGGAACAGTTCCAGATAGGTTCGGTTCACTTAACTTATTCACAATCGGTTCTTTTTCCTTAGAATAAATCAAGCGGTTTTCCTTATAAGCCGCAATACCCTCCGAATTTAGTGTCTGTATTTTCATACCCATCTTTAACCATCCGATACACCCTAAAATAAGACATAAACATGCGGCTAAATACTTAGACCATAAAGGGAGTATTGGCTTCGGTTTCTTATTCATTCGAGCAGAAAGTTCAGACCAAGCCTCCGGTCGTGGCTTACGCTCGTAACTCAGCAATTTATCTTTGAGTTCCTTATCAATTCTATCCATTTTTATAAATTCTTAGAAAATTTTGTTCCATTTTGACTGAAGTATTGCTCTAGCTCTCGACAACTGAGACTTTGACGTACTCTCTGTAATTGCCAATTTATCAGCAATTTCTGCGTGAGAATAACCTTCTATCGCATATAAATTAAATACTGTTCTATAACCTATCGGTAAACATTCAATAATTTTCAAGATGTCCTCAACTTCTAAGGAGGCAGCATTATCCACAGCATCAGGTTCATACACGATTGAATCCAAACTAGACTCCAATAATGCTTTCTTATTGCTTCTCAAGTACATCAGAGCCTCATTGACCATCACTTTTCTAACCCATCCTTCAAAACTACCTTCGAATTTAAAATCTACCACTTTCTCAAATATCTTTATAAAACCCTCTATCATTATTTCCTCTGCTTCAACATCATCATGTACATATCTAAAGCAAACACCCAACATTTTCGCAGAGAAACGTTCATATAAAAGCCTTTGAGCTTTTGAATCGCCTTTTTGACATGCTCTGATTAGAGCATCCTCATCGTCATACTGTTTAGTATTTATAAATGGTAAAAATTTCAAGATCGTCGAAAAAGTTTAAAACAAGGTAATTTATACTATTTGTATGGTAGATGAAAAAGACATAGAAAAGGTTGCATCAATTAAGACAATTCTTCAACTTTACACAAAAAACTTTTATGAACGTAGCTTCTTGCCCGATTGGGATTTTTGATAGTGGCATTGGTGGATTAACAGTAGCACATGCCGTAACAACCCTACTACCCAATGAAAACTTAGTGTATTTTGGGGATACTGCACACTTACCTTATGGTGATAAATCATCGGCTGCGATACAAGCCTATTCTATCAAAATATGTAATGTGTTACTTCAACAAAACTGCAAAGTTATTTTAATAGCCTGTAATTCAGCATCTGCGGCAGCATACGAACTTGTGAAAGAATACGTGGGGAGTAAAGCCAAAGTCCTAAACGTAATTGACCCCTGCGTAAGCTATTCAGCAGATCATTTCGCAGACCAAAACATTGGACTCATTGGCACAAAACAAACCGTTAATTCAAATATTTATCGAAAAAAAATTGATGAGTTAGGAAAAAATATTCATTTAAAATCATTGGCAACTCCACTACTTGCCCCAATGATAGAAGAAGGTTTTTTTAATAATAACATCTCTGAAAGTATCATAAATGAATATTTGCAAAACGAAGAGTTAGCTAATATTGATGCACTAATCCTTGGATGTACACACTACCCATTGATAAAGAAGCAGATAGAAAAATATTATCAAGGTAAGATAACAGTACTGGATACCTCACAAATTGTAGCAGAATATCTAAAGAAATACCTTCAAGAAAAAGAATTAAACAATTCAGAACATAGTTCAACAAAACAATTTTATATTTCTGATTATACACAATCGTTCGAAACCTCTACAAAAATTTTCTTTGGAGAACAGATTAAATTAGAACATTATCCACTTTGGGAGTAAAATATAACTATTGGATTAACTAGTAGGTAAAATCAGGTTAAACATCACAAATGTCTTGAGAATAAAATTATAAAAAGACCCTTTGTATTTGTGACTTTTTGAATATTATCCGTTACAAGGGAGAACTTTGTTAACAAGGTTCATCTACACCTTAAGCATATTTAGTAAATAGTTCTGCATAATACAGCCTCAGCGAGATTTCTTGTTGGGGCTTTTTTGTTGTGTTGGTAGTTGTGGTAGGCTATTCATGCAAAAAGCCACCCTTTAGAGGTGGCTTTTTCTGCTTGTATAATAATTTGGAGCTTATTTACTTTCCCGCATGTGATTGCAGTATCATCAACGTGACTGGGCTTAACTGCTCTGTTCGAGATGGGAAGAGGTGAACACC
>JARXAV010000338.1 GCA_029865665.1 Flectobacillus sp.
AGGGATTTGCGTTTGTGGAGCGTAGCCCAAATAATCCCAAAACTCAAAGCCATTTTTCGCACCTTCCGATTTACAAGGAGCAACAATGTCAGCATCTTTTGGAGCAATAAAAGGTATTTCCTTTTTGTCTTTTCCTTTGCAGGAGGCAAGAATAAGGAGCGAAAATATCAAATATACAAATTGGTTTTTCATTGAAACTTGTGTGTTAGCCTTTACAAACTGGCTAACTTTTTTACATTATTTTTAAGGGTCAGTAATATAGAAAAACTAATATGCCTTTAAACTTAAATCTAAACTAGCTATATGGTGTGTCAAAGCTCCACAAGAGATATAATCGACACCACATTCTGCATATTCACGAATGGTCGTTTCGTTGATTCCACCTGAGGCTTCGGTCATGAATTTACCGTCAATCATGGCTACTGCTTTGCGGAGGTTTTCAAAAGAGAAGTTATCCAACATGATGCGGTTTATTTGTCCAATCGCTAATACCTCTGCCAATTCTGCTAGGTTACGGACTTCAATTTCTATTTGTAAGTCTTTGCCTGTCGTTTTCAAATAGTCATTGGCTTGTGTGATGGCATTTTTGATACCACCAGCATAATCAACATGATTATCTTTAATCAAAATCATGTCATAAAGAGCATATCGGTGATTGACCGCTCCACCAATTTTGCACGCCCATTTTTCACAAATCCGGAAATTTGGCGTGGTTTTACGAGTATCTAATAGTTTGGTGTTTGTCCCTTCTAACAATTTTACCAACGATGCCGTATAGGTGGCAATTCCCGACATACGTTGCATACAGTTCAATACCAAGCGTTCTGCTTTAAGAATCGACTGAGACGAACCTGCAACGGTCAATACGATTTCGCCTTTTGTAATAAACGTTCCGTCTTCTAGGAGTATATCTACTGCTAAATTGGGGTCAACTTCTGCAAAAATCAGCTTGGCTAATTCGACACCAGCCAAAATTCCTGTATCTTTTACCAATAATCTTGCTCGTCCTTGAGCATCGCTCGGAATGGTTGATAGGGAAGTATGGTCGCCGTCGCCAAGGTCTTCAGCAAGTGCAGTTTGAATAAAATGATGAATGTATGACGGCTCTAAGTAGTTGAACATAAAAAGGGTGTTTGAATAATGCTGAATCGTAATCAGAATTGTATAATTACTAACTTATCTCCCTCAAAAGTAAGACATTTTCAAAAATCCTACCTACAGTCAGTCTTTAAATTTTACGTGGATGTTTGGTTTATTACCAGAAAAATTACAAATTTGTGAACAATAGTTAAATTTCTGTGCATAAAAACTCTCACATAGCTCGTACTTTCAGCACATTTTTGATGTGTTTGATGCTGATGTTTACCGTTTTTGGTAAGACATTTTCAGCATCACAACGTGTTAATGCAGGAGAAAAAAACGTAAAAACAACGCAAACGGACAAGCAAAAGCAAGATCCAAGAGCGTGTTCGGTAAGTGAATTGTCTGTGATGCAGGCATCAACACCGATTTCGGTTGATTTTTCACCTGAATTTACGTTTACTCCACAGCTAATTTCATTTGTTGCTCCAACGCTTCATTCAGAAGTAGTAAAGGAAACGATTTATCGTCTTTCTTTCCACGAAATTCTCTTCGAGCATTTCATCGCTACCAACGCCCCGTGATTTTTTTCTTGTAGGTTTTGGCTTTATGCTTTAACCCTCTATCAGTTCAACTGATAATATCTCCTTATGTTATTGTGAAATAGCATTAAGATTTTATTGCCTTTGCCCTTGTTGGCGGAGGTCTTACCTAGTTTAATTTTCAATTTCATCTAATTTTCAATTACAATGCGTTACAAAGGTGCCATTATCTGGCTGACTGGTATCATCTCAGCCTTGTGTTTATTCTTTTTATCTTTCACATGGAAAGCAAATTCAGTTCGTGAAGAGGCGGTTAATTATGCAACCGTAAACGGTAAATTTGACCCAGCAAGAAAACTTCATTTTGTTGATTCATTGTGGAAACAACCTGTTTATTTAGGGTTTACGCTACAAGAAGTAACAACGTACAGCCTTCACAAAGGGTTGGACTTAGAAGGTGGTCTTCATGCTGTATTAGAAGTTTCTCCAGTAGAAATCTTACGTGCATTATCTGCAAAAAGTAATGATCCAAACTTCGAAAAAGCATTACAAGAAGCATCTAAGGCTCAGATAACTTCTACAAAGCCTTTCAATGATTTGTTCTTTGAAGCATTTGCTCGCATTGCTCCAAAACAACCATTGGCATCTATCTTCGCTAACTCGACTAACCGTGAGAAATTAAATTCTCAGTCGAGCGATTCTCAAGTGAAGAAAGTAATCAACGACGAAATTGATGGTGCTGTTGACCGTGTTTACAAAACGATTCAAACTCGTATTGATAAATTAGGAGTTGCTAACCCGAACATTCAACGTTTACCAGGTACAAACCGTATTCAAGTTGAATTACCAGGGGTTGATAATCCAGATCGTGCTAGAAAAATCTTAGCTCAAGCAGCGAAATTAGAATTTATTGAAGTAGCTGAAATTAACGAATGGGGACAAGGCTTAAACACATTAGGTGAATATTTGGCAGCAGAAGAAAAAGCATCTAAATCATCTTTATCTTCATTGTCAGCTCCAGCAGCAAGTACAGATACAACGAAAAAAGACGGTGATTTAGCAGGGAAATTAGCAGGAACTGCGAAATCAACTACAAAAGATACTGCGAAGAAAGATACAAAAGATACAACAGCAGGTGCGGCTTTAACGAAATTGTTCTTGCCATTGGATAACCAAGGAAGAACTTGGGGTGTATTCCGTAAAGATACTGCTCGTGTAAATGAATTATTCCGTCGTCCAGAAGTACGTATGATGTTCCCAGCAAACATCACATTCCACTGGTATGCGATTGGTATTCCTGCTAAAAACGGAGACGAAATCATTCAATTAGAAGCATTAAGACAAATTGAAGGACAAGTAGCTCCATTGACAGGTGAAGTAATTACAGATGCTGCTCAGGATTTTGATCAAAATGGTCGTCCAGAAGTGACAATGGCAATGAACGGAACAGGTGCTAGAATCTGGAAAAATATGACTGCTGCAAACGTTGGAAAACGTATTGCAATTGTATTGGATGGATATGTTTATTCTGCACCAAACATCAATGGTGAAATTGCAGGTGGTCGTTCTTCTATCTCAGGTTCATTTACAGTTGAGCAAGCAAAAGATTTAGCAAACGTATTGAAATCAGGTAAATTATCTGCTCCAACTCGTATTGTGGAAGATGCTTTCGTTGGTCCATCATTAGGTCAAGAAGCAATCAACCAAGGCTATATGTCAATGTTATTAGGTTTATTGTTAGTAGTAGTCTTTATGATTGGATACTATGGTAATCCAGGTTGGATGGCAAATGCTGCCCTTTTGTTCAACGTATTCTTTATTGCAGGGGTATTAGTTCAAATGCAAGCGGTATTGACATTACCAGGTATTGCTGGGGTTGTATTAACATTGGGTATGGCGGTCGATGCCAACGTATTGATTAACGAACGTATCCGTGAAGAATTACACAAAGGAATGGGCTTATTGGAAGCAATCAAAATTGGTTATGAAAAAGCCCTTTCTGCGATTATTGATGGTAACGTTACAACAATCTTGATTGGTATTATCTTGATTATCTTCGGTTCTGGTTCTGTAAAAGGTTTCGGTGTTACGCTTTGTATTGGTTTGGTTACTTCGGTATTCACATCGGTATATGTGTCGCACATCTTTGTTGACTGGATGGCGAAACGTGCTATTGCAGCAGGAAAAGAGAAATCAGTAACGTTTGAAACATTTATCTCGAAAGATTTATTCAAGAATTCAAACTTTGACTTTATCGGAAAACGTAAATATTCATATATTTTCTCTTGGGGTTTAATCGCTCTTGGTGCAATTGTATTGACAATCCAAGGTGGTTTCAACTTAGGTGTTGACTTCAAAGGTGGTCGTTCGTATGTAGTTGAGTTTGCAAAAACAACCGATGCTGCAACCGTGAAGGATGCCTTGAAAGATTCATTCGGTGGAAAAGGTGTTGAAGTAAAAACATTCAACGGAGATAAAATGAAAGTGACTACATCTTACTTAGTTGAAGATGAAAGTACACAAGCTAACCAAACGGTTCGTAAAGCATTAGAGTCAGGTTTATCTAAATTAGCAGATGCGAAACCAGTGATTCAGTCAGAATCGAAAGTAGGAGCAACCATTGCCGATGATATTTTGACGCAATCATTCTTATCAATTGTCTATGCACTAATTGCAATCTTTATCTATATCTTAATTCGTTTCCGTAAGTGGCAATATTCATTGGGTGGTATTATCGCCCTAGTTCACGATGCGTTAGTTGTATTAGGAATGGTTGGTATTGCTCGTATCTTCGGATTAGAGTTAGAAGTTGACCAAGTATTTATTGCAGCGGTATTGACCGTAATTGGTTATTCAATTAACGATACCGTGGTAGTATTTGACCGTATTCGTGAAGAAATCGGTTTAGATGCTGACTTAAACGATAAGGAGTTGATGATTAAAACAATCAACCAATCAATTAACCACACGATGAGCCGTACCGTAATGACAGCAACTACTGTATTCTTAGTAGTAACTGTGTTGTTGTTATTTGGTGGAGACGTATTAAGAGGTTTCTCTTTTGCGATGTTCATTGGGGTTGTGTTTGGTGCATATTCATCTATCTTCGTAGCAACGCCAATTGTAATTGACTTTGCAACAGGTAAAAAGAAGGCAGTAGAACCAGCAAAACAATAATATATTACTGAGTATGACAGGGCGGGCGATTCAATAATCGCTCGTCCTTTTTTTATGGGATTATAGGACGGTTTTGATTTTTGGATTATCTTGCAATAAGGAAAGTACAATGTATTGAGTATAAAGTACTAGAAATATTGGAACAACACAAAAAATTACATTTCATATACTAAAAAACAACAGATTATTATGGCAAACATTTGGGCTAAAAAGTCGCTAACACAATTAATGGATGATGCCACCGCAGAGAAAGGTGGTCTAAAGCGAAGTCTTGGGCGAATGAATCTCTTGATGATGGGTATCGGGGGAATTATTGGTGCGGGTATCTTCGCTCTTTCGGGTACTGCTGCTGCTAACTACGCAGGACCAGCGGTAACGTTCTCGTTCATTTTGGCAGGGGTTGCCTGTGCTTTTGCAGGCTTATGCTATGCCGAACTAGCGTCTATGATTCCAATTGCAGGTAGTGCTTATACGTATGCGTATGCAACAATGGGAGAATTTATCGCTTGGATTATTGGTTGGGATTTAATCTTAGAATACCTTTTTGCTTGCTCAACCGTTGCTGTGGGTTGGAGTGGTTATATGATAAGTTTCTTGGATAAATTCTTAGGAATACAAATTCCTTCGTACTTAGCAGAAGCTCCAATTAAATACGATACCCTTACGGGTGACTGGACTTCAACAGGAGCATTTATTAACCTTCCTGCTGTATTGGTTATTGCTATCATCTCAGCTATTCTTTACCGTGGAGTACAAGCATCAGCGACTGTGAATAACGTGATTGTAGCGATCAAAATCACGGTGATTGCCTTGTTCATCTTGTTTGGTTTTAAATTTATCAACATGGATAACTTGACTCCATATATTCCTGATAACTCGGGCGTTTGGGGTAAATTCGGTTGGTCTGGTGTCTTCCGTGCTTCGGGAGTAATTTTCTTCTCATACATTGGTTTTGACTCCGTTTCAACTGCCGCTCAAGAAGCAAAGAATCCACAAAAAGATATGCCATTCGCTATCTTAGGCTCGTTATTAATCTGTACGGTTATCTACATCATTTTCGCAACCGTAATGACGGGTATGGTAAGCTACAAAGACTTAAACGTTTCAGCTCCAGTAGCAGTAGCAATCGACGCAGCAGGCGATTCATTAACATGGTTGAGTCCATTAGTTAAAATTGGTGCAATTGCAGGATTAAGTTCAGTAATCTTGATTATGGCATTGGCTCAATCTCGTATTTTCTTCACGATGTCTCACGATGGACTTCTTCCAAAATTCTTTGGTAAAGTTCACTCAAAATACAAAACTCCATACCTTTCTACGGTAGTAACAGGCGTAATGGCAGCCCTAATTGGTGGGGTATTCCCGATTGATTTATTAGGAGAATTAGTATCTATCGGTACGTTGTTCGCTTTTGCGGTTGTATGTTTGGGTGTATTATTCTTACGTTACAAACAACCAGAGTTAAAACGTCCGTTTAAAGCTCCTTTCTTCCCAGTAGTTCCTATCTTAGGCGTATTGAGTGCAGTAGGCGTAATGTCATTCTTACCAGGCGATACATGGATTCGTTTATTCGTATGGATGGCTTTAGGTTTATTGATTTACTATTTCTACGGAAAGAAAAACAGTAAAGTTGGAAACGAATAAGTACTGAAACATCAACGATATAAGCAGTAGAAGGATGCCCCATGGGGTATCCTTTTTTTGTTTTTTCCCTTTAACAGGCGACTGAAGTCACCTGCTAAAGGGAAAAAATCAATCAAGTTTTGAGTCGAAAGATTAATGTATTTATGAAAGTATCAAGGATATAATTTTCCATTTGGAATGTCTTTGAGGTTAGGCTTCTACTTAGCCAGCGACTTCAGTCGCTGGCTAACAAGCCATAAAATTTCTCCACATCATTTCAAAACCCACCTCACCGAAATAAATTCTGTGAGGTTTATTTTTTTATGAGTAATTTTGCAAGATGAAAAGTTCCCTATCCTCAGAAGGGGAGCTTTCGAGTAGCTGGTTAAATTCCCTTCTGGGGCTAGAGGGCTTTTTATTTTTTATTCGGTTTCTGAAATTCCTCCTTTGGGGGTTAGGGGGCTTTTTATTATGACTATACAAGAAGAAATACACAAACGCCGTACCTTCGGCATTATCTCTCACCCCGATGCTGGGAAAACTACCTTGACCGAAAAACTCTTGCTTTTTGGGGGGGCTATCCAAACGGCGGGTGCGGTGAAATCTAACAAAATCAAAAAGGGAGCAACTTCCGATTTTATGGAAATTGAACGCCAAAGAGGTATCTCGGTAGCAACTTCCGTGATGACGTTAGAATATAACAATGTCTTAATCAATATCTTGGATACGCCTGGTCACAAAGACTTTGCGGAGGATACTTATCGTACGCTTACTGCTGTTGACTCAGTTATCTTGGTAATTGACTGTGTGAAAGGGGTAGAGGAACAAACCGAACGTTTGATGGAGGTTTGTCGTATGCGTAATACGCCTGTAATCATCTTTATCAACAAAATGGATAGAGAGGGGCAAAA
>JARXAV010000340.1 GCA_029865665.1 Flectobacillus sp.
CATCTCAACAGGTGATGGTATTTGGTATGAGTTTTCAAAGAGCTTAAAAAATCCGAACGGAAACCGCTATTATTTAAATGATTTAACGGCTGCTTGGAAAGAAATAGAAAGCCTTTAGGCTATCGTATTTAACGCTCGTAATTAGTTAACCACATAGAACATATAGTTATGCAAAAGTTGGGTAATCTCATGTTTTCTAGCTGGTTCTCAAAATAAATGTGTCTTAATACTTGCTTGCGGGCGTTAAATAATTTTGAAAATATAGAGTTCTGAGAAAATTCCCACTTCTATCAGGACTTGATGCTTACTCCTCCAATTGTTTAGACACTCCACAGTCGAATAAACTAACACTTTCAAGTTGGTTGCAAACGCTATCTCTATTAACAAATAATGAAACCCCTAACTCAGAAAACCCTAGTATTGTTGTTATTAGTAGTAAGCAATACGCTTCTACCAGCAACTTATTCGGCCTTTGCTCAAAATCCGAGTACCTTAAAATGGTCACAAATTAAAACGCCTCATTTTCGTCTGATTTTTCCAAAGGGGACAGATTCCTTGGCACAACGGACGGCTAACGTGCTTGAAACTATTCACGAACCTGTGAGCAATTCGTTAGGGATTTCACCTAGACCAATCCCCTTTTTATTGCAGAATCAAACGGTTATTGCAAACGGATTCGTAACAATTACTCCACGATATAGTGAACTTAACACTGCGTCTTTACCTAATGAAACGTTATTGGGGACGAATAATTGGGTAGATTTATTGAGTGTGCATGAATATCGTCATGTGGTTCAATTCGAAAAGGCATTTCAAGGGAAAGGAAAAATTCTTCGTTTTTTATTTGGTAATCGAGGTCCCGAACTAATTGCTTCATTGGCTGTTCCTAATTGGTTTTGGGAAGGGGATGCGGTAGGAACAGAAACCGCTTTTACCGCTTCGGGAAGAGGAAGGATTCCGTCATTTGATATGGCTCTGCGTACGCAATTACTCACACGAGGGATGTTTCCTTATGCAAAAGCAGTTGCAGGGTCTTACAGCGATTATGTGCCAAATCATTATGTAAATGGGTATTTTCTAACTACGTATCTGAAAAATAAATTTGGTAAACAAGTATGGGATGGCATTTTGACAGGCTTATACAAGCAACCATTTTATCCTTTTTCATTCTCGAATAATGTCAAAAAAGCAACGGGACTAAGCGTAGAAAAACTATATCAACAGGCGTATGAAGATGTAAGTGAGCAATGGAAAACACAGGCATTGAGCATTAAAGAAACACCTGCATCGTATTATGAAATCACAAGACCGAGTCATTTTACGAATTATGAATTTCCTCAATTGATTGAAGATGGAAGGGTAGTAGCACTTAAATCAGGCTTGTCAGCGATTCAACAACTTGTTTTGGTAAGTAAAAAAGGGAAGGAAGAAAAGATTGCAGATATTGGTGTTTTGAATGATGCCAATACGCTCTCTGCATCTGGAAACAAAGTGGTTTGGACAGAAGTTGCCTATCATCCTAGATGGACAATGAAAACGTATTCTGTGATTAAGATTGTAGATGTGAAAAAGGGTATCATCCAACAACTTACGCACAAAAGCAGATTAACAGCTCCTGCTTTAGACCCCGACGGTGCTAAAGTTGTGGCGGTTGAGACAGACGTAGCTAATGTTAATTCATTGGTTGTGCTTGATGCTCAGTCAGGTAAAGAGTTGAATAGAATTACGAATATAACAAATGCACTCTTTATTCACCCTACTTGGGTTGATAATAAAAAAGTGGTAGTGGTGCGTTTACTCAATGGTAAGAAAACAATTTTGACGATTGATGTAGCCACTGGTAAAGCAGAGGAAGCATTTGAACCTGTGAATGAAAATATTGCCCATCCCTACCAAAATGGAGAATGGATTTATTTTAACTCGGGTATTACGGGGATAGATAATATTTATGCCTTTCACACTCTTACGAAACAGCGTTTTCAGGTAACGAATAGGAAGTTCGGAGCTTTTAATGCCGTTGTGTCTGTGAATGGCAAGTCTTTAGTTTTTAATGATTTCACAGAGAAAGGGCATCGAATTGCTTCTATGCCATTAGACACGAGTACATGGATTCCATTTGACGAGCAACTTCATAAACCTGTGCGTTATTTCGGACAGATGCTAGTACAAGAAGCAGGTCAAAATCTCTTGAAATCTATTGGAGATAGTACCTATCACGTAAAAGGCTATCGTAAAAGTAATTTGCTGAATTTTACGGCAACAGGACTATTATTGAATTCGCTCGATAATAATTTAACTCTTGGGTTATCGTCGCAAAACTTATTGAACACTGCCATAGCTACTGGAGGAATCACCTATAATGCCAATGAAAACACGATGGGACATTTTGTCTCAGCAACGTATCAGGGCTGGTATCCATTAGTAGATTTTAGTTATACAAATGGGCAACGAAAAGCGAGTGTTTATCTTGACAAAGACACGAAATTAGATAGCTTGCGTTCGGATACATGGAAACAGCAACAGTGGTTAATGGGCTTTCGGTTACCCTTAAACTTTACGCATTCTAAGTATAAAGAAGCTCTTTCTCTTGGAGTTCATTTGTCTATTAACCAAGTAGAAGGCTATGATTTACCCAAACGATTGAATCTATCATCGGGCATCAATGGAAACGTAAATTCTATGATTTACTCAATTGCGTATAGCCGTTTATTGAAACGAGCAGTTCGTGATATTGCTCCACAATGGGGGCAAGCAATTTCATTGTATCATCGAAAAAGTTTTACGTCCGTGTTAGATGGAGGGATTTCTAGTGTTCAAGGGATTGCCTATTTCCCAGGATTAGTTCGTCATCACAGTTTCCGAATCAGAGGAGCTTATCAGTATCAATCAGCGTTAAAAACAGTTGATGGTGACGTGAATCCACGTTTTTATTCTTTTACTACCACGATTGCTATGCCAAGAGGGTATAGCTATCAGAATTTAGAAAATCTCTGGACAGCTACCGCAGAATATGCTTTACCAATAGCAGACCCTGACTGGAATTGGGGGCGTTTCTTGTATGTTAAACGAATTAAATCTACTTTTTTTGCTGATTTAGGGCAAGGTGAAACCTATTATTCAAAAATAAAGAAGCAAGATTTAGTGAATTATACCAGTTTAGGAATTGACCTATCGGTAGAATTTCATCCATTTCGATACCAAAACCCCTTGGAGTTAGGCATAAGGGTATTGCACCAACCACGCACAGGAGTTACACTTGTGCAGCCGTTAATTATTAATATTGGATTTTAGCGATTGTGAGGATATGTCATACTGAAACATATCCTCACAGTTATGAGTATTAATTTTTTAGAATACTTGCTGTAGAAAATACTAAGGAGCCTTCTATTTGTAACGAAGAATACGATGTGGAGGTATTAGTTGGAATGGACACAGTATGTTCTTTACTAATCGTTACATCATCTAATATGCTAGGAATACGGCCACAAGACCAAGTAGAGGACTGATTCCAACTACCAGTTTGATTGCTTTTTGAAGGGAACATTCCATCAAAAGTACTTGGAACAGTGTGTCGAGCAGTAATGAGGGTGTTGCCATGTGCATCTTTCAATCTTACTCTGTAGCTTCCACTTGAAGTCATGAAGTCACGTTCACCAGCAAGATAGTTGGTCGCTTCGTTGTTACTTGTCCATAAGCTTTGTTCAAAGTTGGAAGGCGTACTATAAATTAGGGTATTTTCAGAGGAGCATTTTGTCGTTACTTCAGGTAGTGCTAAGGCAGGATATGGCTGCACATTTCTAAAGAAATCGTCGTTCAATGCTTCATTCCATAAGCGAGCCAGTAAATGATGCCCTTGTCCTCTAAAATGTACATCCTCATTATCTCTTAAATTAGGCCCGATATATGCGTCCGTTTCTGGTCCAGGGAGTACATCAGGAGTATAACCAAGCTGATGAATTCCATGAAGACCTATAACATCGTTCTGACCATCAATTACAGGTTGCCACGTTCTCGAATAGGAAAGTCCCAAACCTTTATAACGAGTAGCCCTTGATACCACCCACGTAAGAGCTGGTTTATTTGAGTGAATCCTACTTTTCTTGATTACATTATTTAATCGAATGGCATAATCTTCTCTACTGGTGCTTGTAATATTATCTGATTCTCCCTGATGCCATAACACAGCTCTTACACCAAATTGGGCAGCATAGAAGTTTAAGGCTAGACGCAAATTACCGTATGGCATTCCAGGAGGTAGGTAAATAAAATAAGGAGGAGTATGGCCTTGGTCATTAGCAGTACTGGACCATGTTTCGATGGAAGTCGCAGAACGTGCAGCGTTAAAGAAAGCGACTGGTACATTCAAGCGGTTTGTCAATAAATCACCAAAAGCCCCCCAACACCATGCACTAATACCAAATGGAGCAATTCGAGAAGTGGAGTCAGCATGTTGGAACACAGGCATTGGCAACATGATGTCGTAATAACCAGTATCCCACCAATTGATATAATTCACAAAACTAACACGGTCGTCGTTTGCTTGTGGGCCATAATTTCCTTGTAATCTAATGTCTTCTACACCGCAAGCATTTGATTGGCCTGCAATGACAAAAACCTCGCCAACACCGACTCGTTCAATGGAATCCTTACCGACTAACGTGGTGTCTCTCCAAGCTCTTACGTGTATGTCATACCATCCACCTTTGACGATTAATGAGCCATAGAATAATCCTCCACTTGGATTCGTTTGAATGGTAGTCCATGCTGTACTCGTCCCTTGACTTGGAGTCATAGGGCGTGCAATGGCACGAGCTTCAATTTTGGTAGTTTTTTGAGCATAACTACCTGCTAAATATAAGGTAGCTTCGTTTGATTGATTACGCTGATAAACAGCTCTTGTAAGGGGATGAGTTAATTTGACTTGAGCGTATAAATTTGATTTTGAAACTATGCTGTAACAACAAAAAAGAATGGAAAAGACTGCTTTAAAATTCATTTGTCTGTAAGTTAAGTGGGAAGTAAAATGGACTTAAATTTACATTCCTGATAATCAACTACATAGCCGTAAAATAAGCACTAAGCAGTAATTTATTTTACGGTATTTTTAACAAATGATTGATTTATATAAGCGTTATTTTGTAAGTATATTCTTAATAAATTAGGTGATTAATTGCTTAATTTTGAGATTTTTTTAATTGAAAAAATCTTGTTAAATGGTAAGATTTGTTGGTGCTAATATTTATTTTATGGTAAGAGAATCTACGTTTTTTTTTGTACGAGATAATGATTTAATCCATTGGTTTGGTGTACCTCCTGATAACGAATTGTTACCTACTAAATTTAATTATTCTTTAGGAAACTAGTTGCCGTAAAAATTACTTGGCCGTTGATTGTTAAGTCTCTAAAATTTCCACTACCAGCCGTTGGTAAAGTGATTAGATGACCCGCTTGAATCGTAACGTCATCTAGGATCGTTGGAATACGTCCACATGACCAGGTATTTGCATTATTCCAATTTCCTGTAGCTAGACTTTGGATAGGAATTAGACCGCTAAAATTGCTTGGGATATTAATTTTGGGAGTTAACAAGATATTTCCACGAATATCTTTTACACGGGCTATGTAAGAACCCGATGTTGCACTGATGTTAGATAGCGAAGCTACTGTATCAGTAGCAGTTATATTTCTAGTCCACTGAACATTACTAAAGCTTGCATTTAATTGGATATTTAACTTGTTTGAGCTAACGCAGGTATTATACACGGTTGGAAGGCTAAGTGGTAAATAGGGGGTGGTTGTTTGAAAAAAGCTATCCGTTAGCGCATTGCTCCAGAGTCCTGCCACTGTACTATGCCCTAATCCTTTAAAGTGTACATCATCACTATCTCGGTATCGAGAGCCAGTATAATTATCCGTTTGAGGACCAGCTACTACTTTGGTAGTGTAGCCCGTTTGAGAGATACCATTTAAGCCAATTACGTCATTTTGGGCATCAATTATAGGTTGCCATGTGCGAGCAGTCGTTAATCCGAAGCCTTT
>JARXAV010000018.1 GCA_029865665.1 Flectobacillus sp.
TTCGGTAGTATTGCTCTGGTCTTTGGTGTTGTAGTTACGACTAAATGCCCAAAAATATAAACACGTTTGATTGGTAGATGGCGTAATGGTATTCAAGACAAAGCCATTTACTCCCTGCGAACGGTCGCCCTCAGGAGCTCCCGTATCGGTAATGGCAACGCCTACATCAATCGTGACAGTACAAGGAGCTTGGAAATTGATAATTTGCCAGCGATCCACTTTGCCCTCGTGCTTTATCTTTTTGTTCAATTGACTTTTCCAGAAAGGAGGGGGATAAATGCCTTTCATCCAGCGTTCTACGGTGGCTGTTTTTTCGTCGTGATATACCTCAAAAGGAGCTTCAGGAACGTGTTCATCGCCAATACTTTCCGAATGCACAAAGGTTTCGTGTGTTAAATCCATCAGGTTATCAATCACCAAACGGTAGTTACATTTTACCTCAATCATTTTGCCATCTCCTGCCCAATCGGGGTCGTTGTTCCAGTGCATATCAGGGATGAGGCTTGGGTCTGCCAAAGCAGGATTTCCCATCCAAACCCATAAATAGCGGTATTTCTGAATCACAGGGTACGCTCGAACACAAGCCGAAGGATTGATGGTTTCCTGAGAAGGCATGTGCGTACAACGCCCGTTGCCATCGTATTCGAGTCCGTGATAGCCACAAATGACGGTATCGTTATGTAGTTTCCCTTTCGATAAAGGCAATAGTCTATGCCAACAAGCATCTTCTAAAGCAACAGGAGTACCATCTTTTTTTCGATATAGTAAGATGGATTTGTTGCAAATCTTGCGAGATAAAAGGCTGTTTTTAACTTCAAAATCCCATGCTGCGGCGTACCAAGCATTCATAGGAAATGACTCATTCATGGTAAATGATTGCATCTGTTAATATCGTTGTACTGTTGCTATTATTAGATAATGTTTATAAACAAAAATATGTTTTTTTCTATGAAAAATAGCATCTTATGAATGTTTTTTGGAGATTGTCCAGATAATGAATGGAACGAACAAAGGGGAATGAAGTGGAGATTGTGTTGATAAAATAGCAATAAAAATAAATTTTTGTATTAATATTTTTAATAATTACTTATTTATTTTGAAAAAATGAAAATATAATAATTTTAAAAGATTTTAGAATTGTCCTGATAGTGAATGGTGGATTGGAGTTTAATTATTAGGATATATTAATTTGTAAATACACATATCTTTCAATCAAATGGTTTTTGAAACTCTGTATTTTTTATTTTTAATCCCACCACGCTAGAATCAAGAGGAGTATTAATAAGCAACATTGTTTGAGTTCTGATATCTTTACTACACGATTCAATATATGCTTTTATAAGAAAATTACTTAGATTACATATATCATCAATTGGTAAAAAGTCAAGCATCTTTAACAGATTTTTAAGTGGTTCTTTGTCATCTATATGAGCACATATTTTATTCC
The DNA here is from genome assembly GCA_029865665.1 of Flectobacillus sp. The sequence continues at coordinate 1,448 of JARXAV010000018.1, forward strand.
TTACATGTCGAATCATAACTTCTTTTTCTAAATTTCTTTCCTTATCATATCTAATAATAACAGTATAGCCATTATGGTTAATTCTTTGTGCAATTTTATAGAAACTATCCGTTTGATGTTCTTGACTTTGCTCGTTTGTGAATATATTGTCTAAAAGATTGATGACATCAATAATTAATATTGACTTTACAAGTCTCTTTAAATCTATACCAAGATCATCACTTGGGTACATTTCTTTTAAATATAATATAGAGTCAATTATACTATTTATCTGTAAAATTCTTGTATTGAACTTATCATCAATATTTTTTTGAAACCGCCATATATAGTTAGATCGTGTAGGAGCAAGAGTATCTATACTAACAACAAATCCATAATCAGAGTTAGGAATTATAGTACTGGATACAATCGAAAAATCACTGTATGCTGGTATGTCAATAGTGTTTAAAGCGTGTATAAGATTATAAATATCTTGTACTTCTGTGATATAGTAGTTGAGTGTAATGAGATCGATTTCGTTCCAATATTCATATACTTGAAATATATCCAAATCTTGTCTGTGTGCACCAAGCTTGTCTCTAATTATCTTATGATAGTTATCATATTCATGCTTAATAGCATTAAGTTTTTTGTGAATTGATTTTGTATTAAGGTCTCTTGAATTGAACGTATTTTTGATTTGAGCAGCAAAAATAAAGAAAGCGTCAAGGTATAGAAAAATACTTCTAGATAGTATTCTTTTTCTATAATCATCAGTGTCTGCATTTGTGAACCATTTTGAAAGATTCAACATTCTGACGCAAAATAATAGTTTATCTATTTTATCTTTCATAGCTACAGTAATTCATAATAAGCGAGTGTATACTAAATCTACTAATTTTCAACAAAAGAAACAAACCCCTCTTCCATCCAAGCAGATAAAAGAGGGGTTGATAGGCTGAAATGTTATGCCAATAAATGCGGTTTGGTTTGGAATACTTCCCAGATAAATTCACCAAAAATGGTGTTTGCCCAAGCAAACCATTTACGAGTAAAATTGGTTGGGTCGTCTTTGTGGAACGACTCGTGCATAAGACCTGTTCCTCCGTGTGTTTTCTTTAAGGCTGCAATACAGTCTTTGATTTCTTGGTCATTGGAACTTGTTAAGCCTCTCATGATGATACTCAAAGGCCAAATCATATCCATTCCTGCGTGTGGGCCTCCGATGCCTTCGGCTGCTTTTCCTTTGAAGAAGAACGGGTTACTGTTTGATAAAATTAGCTTGCGGGTATTTAGATAAATGGGATCCGTTTTCTTAACAGCATTCAAATAGGGTAATGACAAAAGGCTTGGTACATTGGCATCGTCCATTAAGTTATAACTGCCAAAACCATTTACTTCATACGCATATACTTTTCCAAATTTTGGGTGAGTTACTATGCCATGTTCTTGAATCGCCTTTTCTACTTCGGTAGCCAATGCCGATAATTCCGCAGCAAGGGCCTCGTCTTTGAACAACTGCTTAATCATGGTCGATGCTTGTTTTAAGCTTACCACCGCAAAGAAGTTAGACGGAATCAAGAAAGGAAACACCGTTGCATCGTCACTCGGACGGAACATCGAACAGATTAATCCCACGGGGTTGATTGGATAACCATAGCCACCCAAAGGTACGCCATCTGTTGCCCAAGCAGTTGTTCGTTGGAAGGTATAAGAGCCTTTGTCTTTCTTGCGTTGTTGTTCCTTGAAAACCTTTAAGGTTGACTTAATCGTTTCTTTCCATTCGGCATCAAAAGGCGTGGTATCGTTGGTCAATTTCCAGTAATTGTAGGCCAAACGGATGGGGTAACAAAGGGAATCAATTTCCCATTTACGTTCGTGAATACCCGCTTTCATGTCCGTAATATCGGTACTTTTCCATTCGCTTACTTTAGACGCATCTTTATAAAAAGCGTTGGCATAAGGGTCTAGTAAAATACACTTTTTCTGACGATTGATTACGCCTACTACTAATTGCTGTAATTTTTTGTCGTCTTTGATAACCGTTAAATAAGGCCATATCTGAGCCGTACTGTCTCGCAACCACATGGCATCAATGTCACCCGTTATGACGTAGGTATCGGGTTTGCCTTGTACCATTTCAAAATCGACTGTAGTGTCAAGCGTATTCGGGAAACAGTTTTCAAAAAGCCATGTTAACTCAGGGTCTTTTACCTGTACTTTGAATTTTGCAATGGCATTTTCTACGGCGATACTTGTGAAATTACGGTTTTGAACGGCAGGACGTTTGCTGTCGAACGTACTTGTCTGAGCTGTTACCCCGAAAGGTGTTTTAAGGAACATTCCAGCCGATAATAGGCCAGTGTTTTGAATGAATTTTCTACGTGATTGCATCCTATTTCTTGTCGGTTGAATATGAGTATGGATAAGCGTTTTGTGTTGAACCTCGTTGATAATTGGGCTTGCTTCCCATTGAGAAATTCAAGATTCCGCCTTTAGTTAAGTCGCTATGATTGAGGTAATTGAATGAATGAATCTTGTTGTTCCATTTCAATTCTTGTACATACAGATTGGTTTCGCTGCTCGCAGGAGCATTGATTTCTAAGGTTTTACCTGATTCTAATTGTACGCTTATTTTCTTGAATAAAGGCGTTCCTAGTACATATTGGTCGGTCGCTGGACAAACGGGATAGAAGCCTAACGCTGAGAAAATATACCATGCCGAAGTTTGTCCATTATCTTCGTCGCCACAATAGCCGTCTGGTGTTGGCTTGTATAATTTACGCATTACCTGACGAGTCCAATATTGTGTTTTCCACGGTTGTCCTGCATAATTATAGAGGTAAATCATGTGTTGAATCGGCTGATTTCCGTGGGCGTATTGTCCCATGTTCATGATTTGCATCTCTCTAATTTCGTGAATCACACCGCCATAATAGCTATCGTCAAAAAGGGGAGGAGTACTAAATACGGTATCTAAGGTAGCGACAAAAGACTTTTCGCCTCCCATCAGTTTAACTAAACCTTGTACGTCGTGAAAAACGCTCCAACTATAATGTAAACTGTTCCCTTCGGTAAAAGCATCACCCCATTTTAACGGATTGAAAGGCGATTGAAAATTACCGTCTTTATTTTTACCACGCATCAATTTAGTTTGTGGGTCAAAGAGGTTTTTGTAGTTCATCATACGCTTTTCAAACAGAGCGATTTCAGAGGCAGGCTTCTTCAAAGCCTTCGCCAATTGATAGATACTAAAATCGTCGTAAGCGTATTCTAAGGTTCTGGCAGCATTCTCATTAATTCCCACATTATAAGGAACATATCCTAGTTCATTGTAGTATTTTACGCCAACACGTCCTGTACCTTCTGGCCCTTCGTTGTTTGCTCCTTTTATCAAGGCTTCATAGAGCTTTTCGATGTCATAACCTCGTTGTCCCTTGATATAAGCATCTGCCACTACGCTGGCAGAATTGTTGCCTACCATCACGTTACGATACCCTGGACTTGACCATTCGGGTAGAAAACCGCCCTCTTTATAATCGTTGATAAGTCCTTCTTGCATTTCTTTGTTAATCGAAGGATACAAGAAATTTAAGAGTGGATACAAGGCTCTGAAGGTATCCCAAAAACCTGTGCCAGCATACAAATAACCTGCTTCTACTTTGCCATTGTACGGACTGTAGTGGACAATATTTCCTTTTGCATCTTTTTCATAATGCTTTTGTGGGAAACAAACTGCTCGGTATAAACACGAATAGAACGTTTGTTGTTCTTCCGGACTACCGCCTTCTGCTTTAATTCTTCCTAAAATTGTATTCCAATTATTTTTAGAGGCTTCGGCTGTTTGGTCAAAGCTGTCTTTTCCAATTTCACTTTGAAGGTTGACTTCGGCTTGCTCCAAACTGATGAACGAAGAAGCTACTTTGGCAGTTACTTGTTCGCCTTTTTTAGTTTTAAAACCAATTACTGCTCCTGTATGATTGCCCGTTGCTTCAAGTTGTCCTTTGGTTAAGGTCTGGTCTAACCACGTGTAAGAAAGGGTGAATGCTTTGTCGAAAACCACCACAAAATAGTTTTTGAAATTGGCAGGAACGCCCCCACTATTACGGGTAGTATAGCCAACAATTTTATGTTGTGCTGGAATGATTTTGATGTAAGAACCTTTGTCAAAGGCATCTACCACGACAAAAGAACTATCCGTTTGTGGGAAGGTAAAACGAAGCTGTGCCGCTCTTTCGGTGGTGGTTAATTCTGTTGTAACGTCGTGGTCTGCCAAGTAAACGCTGTAGTAATAAGGCTTTACAATTTCGGATTTATGCGAAAACCAACTTTGACGATCGTCTTCTTTATAGCGTAGTTTTTTGGTTACAGGCATAATGGAAAATTGCCCGTAGTCGTTCATCCATGGGGATGGTTGATGGGTTTGTTTGAAGCCTCTAATTTTTTCGGCGGTGTAGGTATAAACCCAGCCGTCGCCCATTTTGCCTGTTTGAGGTGTCCAGAAGTTCATACCCCAAGGACGTGCAATGGCAGGGTAGGTATTGCCATTCGATAAGCTATGTACCGACTGCGTTCCCATCAGTGGATTCACCGATTCGACTGGACTAAATTTTGTTGTTTGGGAGAAGCTTGTAGGAGCTAGTAAGCAACAAATCACTGCAATCCATCCTGTTTTCAGATAGTTCATAAGGTTGTTTTGTTTCATGGATGTATTTAGTTTGTATTGGGTTGTTCGGTTGTGCCACGGAGTTTCACGGAGAAAACGCAGAGTTACACAGAGAAAAAATAA
>JARXAV010000072.1 GCA_029865665.1 Flectobacillus sp.
AGTGGACTAAAAGCCACAATGCTTCCGAATTATTCAGAAGCATTGCAGTCTTCGCTTTTCTTGCTTGAAAACAGTACGCAGTATTTTATGGGTGGACTGGTGTTTTCTCAAAGTTGGATTAAATCTCTCTAGTAATAGCTATTCATTCTGCTGAATGAGATTTTGTGACAACCTTCTCTCTTTCCCTTTTTTCTTAAAATACTGTCGTCTTCCTTCGCTTGATTTCTATATGTTATCTTTCAATCAATAACTTCATCGCAATTTTTTGCCCATCTTCAAAGGCTGCCTTTACGATATAAGTTCCAGATGGTAATTGTCCTACGTCAACTAATACTTTCTCCGTATCCTGTGTCATTTTGTAAGCCATTTCTTCTATTTTTTGCCCTTGTAGATTATGAATAGTAATAACCGCTTTTTGAAGTTTAGGACTTTTTAGCTCAACAGTTACGGTTTCTTTTGAGGGGTTGGGGTAGAGCTGTAATGTATATTGGCTTGGTTCATTTTCTTCAATGGCTGTAACTAGGGCTGCTTGTGTAACGGTAAAGGTTTGTGTAAGAGTCCCTGCCGAAAATGTAATTATACCTGAGCGAGTAGCGGTAGTTGGGTTGATATCTACCGTAAAACCAATAGTTACGTTTGTACCTGCATTGCCGCTTGTTGGGCTAACCTTCAGCCATTTGACATTGCTACTTGCTGTCCAAGTATTATTGGTGTTAATTGTTAAAGAGCCAGTGCCAGAAGTTGCCACAACATTTTGGGAAGTAGCCGAAAGCGTAAGTGTATTCACTACTGCTCCTGCTTGCGTAATGGTAAAGGTTTGTGTAAGAGTCCCTGCCGAAAATGTAATGATACCTGAACGAGTGCTAGTCGTTGTGTTGGCATCTACCGTAAAACCGATAGTTACGTTCGTGCCTGCATTACCACTTGTCGGGCTGACTTTCAGCCATGTGGCATTGCTACTTGCTGTCCAAGTATTGTTGGTATTAAGTGTTAAAGAGCCTGTACTAGCGGTTGCCACAACATTTTGAGAAGTAGCCGAAAGGGTAAGAGTATTCACTACAGCTCCTGCTTGCGTAATGGTAAAGGTTTGCGAAAGTCCACCTGCCGAAAATGAAATGATACCTGAGCGAGTAGAGGTAGTTGTGTTGGCATCTATCGTAAAACTGATAGCTATGTTTGTACCTGAATTGCCGCTCGTCGGGCTTACTTTCAACCATGTGACATTACTACTTGCTGTCCATGTATTATTGGTGTTAAGTGTTAAAGAGCCTGTGCTGGCGGTTGCAAAAGCATTTTGAGCAGTAGCTGAAAGCGAAAGTATTGGAGCAACTATACTTATTGTTTTTGAGATAGATTGAGCTGTACTACCCGTTTTGGAAATAGTTAATTTTACTACATAATCCCCTGCTTTTGTATAAGTTTTTGAAGGATTTTGTAAGGTAGATGTCGTACCATCGCCAAAATCCCAAGCCCAAGATGTAGGAGAACCTATGCTTTCGTCTTTAAAAGTTATGGATTGGTTTGCCTGTGGATTTGTTGGAGTGTAAGAAAAATTGGCATCAGAGCATGAAGTACAAGCAGCTTTTGTGTTAAACACTTGAATCCAAGTGTTTTTATTGGTGTCAGTTCCATTACCCAGTTGACCATAGACGTTGTAGCCAGTAGCCCATACAATACCATCAGTTTTTAGAAGTAAGGAATGGCTATATCCTGTAGAAATGGCTTTTACTTCTGTGGCAACCTGTATAGGTGTACTTTTGCTAGTGTTAGTTCCATCACCTAGCTGACCACTAAAGTTAGATCCAGTTGCCCATAGCGTGCCATCTGTTTTTAGGAACATGGAATGATAGTTTCTTGCTGCAATAGCTTTTATTCCTGTTGCAACTTGTACGGGGCTACTTCTGTCAGTTTTAGTTCCATCACCGAGTTGCCCATAAGTGTTATCTCCAGTTGCCCATAGGGTTCCATCTGTTTTAAGAAATAAGGAGTAAGTAGCCCCCGCTGCAATGGCATCTATGCCTGTGGCTACTTGTTCAGGACTTAGTTTTCTGCTATAGAATGTTCCATCGCCAAGTTGACCATTAATACTACTGCCAGCAACCCACAGGCTACCATCTATTTTCAGAAATAAAGAATGTTTCTCTCCTGTTGCAATTGCTTTTACTCCAGTTACAACTTGTACAGGGGTATTTCTTTTAGTTGTAGTTCCATCGCCTAGTTGTCCATAGGAATTGGCGCCAGTTACCCATACAGTCCCATCAGTTTTTAGAAATAAGGAGTGAGTGTCTCCAGCCACAATTGCTTTTACTCCAGTAGCAACTTGTACAGGGTATTTCTGTCAGTTGTGGTTCCATCTCCTAGCTGCCCAAAAAGATTGTCTCCAGTTGCCCATACAGTTCCGTCTGTTCTTAGAAATAAAGAATGTGACCTCCCTGTGGCAATTGCTTTTATCCCAGATGCTACTTGTATAGGGCTGTATTCCGATGAGTTTGTTCCATTGCCTAGCTGACCACTAAAGTTAGATCCGGTTGCCCACACAGTTCCGTCTGTTTTTAGAAATAAGGAGTAACTTTCACCTGCTGAAATGCCTGCTTCTACCTGTGTGTAGGCTAGGTATGTAGTGAGTAGTAAGAGTAATGAAAAGAGGTACTTCATGAAATTAGTGTTGTAAGAATAGATTAAATTTAATAAAATAAACTCCCAAGCTGCTTAGGAGTACTTTGTGCTTTCTTCGAGAAATCTGCTGATTGGTGGCTACCTTGAGTCGAGTAATAACTTTTGAAGATAATATCAGTACAGTTTTTACTGTTTAGTATTGTGATGTCTTTAGGTCTTTTTTAGCATTTATTAATAAGTTTGTTACAAAGTGAGGAGTTATCATGTTTTAGGTATCTAGAATATGGTTGTTGCGTAATTGGAGAGCAAATTTACGTTAAAAAATAAAAAATAGTCAAAAGCTATAAAAAATATTTTGCGATTTTATACACCTGTAATTAAAACTAGTGCTGTGTTTAGTTGATTGTCTAGGTTCTTTCTAATCCTCATATCTGGGCTTTTCAAGTATATGAGTCGTATAAAAACCACAATGCTTCCGAATTATTCAGAAGCATTGCAGTCTTCGCTTTTCTTGCTTGAAAACAGTACGCAGTATTTTATGGGTGGAATGGTGTTTTCGGAAAGTTGGCAACAACCTAATACCCCTTCTCCCAATCTACCACATTAATCAAGGGTTCTCCGTGTTCAAAGCGGGTTAAATTACGAAGGAAAAATAAGACTTTGTCACGGCTTTCTTCTGCCCATCCACCTGACGTATGTTGGGTTAATAGCACATTGGGCATTTCCCAAAGAGGGCTTTCTTTAGGTAGCGGTTCTTCGAGGGTTACATCCAACACTGCTCCCGAAATCGTTTGTTTGTTCAGTAAAGCTATTAAGGCTAGTTCATCAACTGCCGAGCCTCTGCCTACGTTGACAAACAGGGCATGGCTAGGTAATTGACTTAGTAAAGCTTCGTTAATCAAGCCTAGTGTTTGTGGGGTTTCTGGCAGACAGGCAATGAGTATATCGGCTGTTGGAAGGTACTCATTTAGGTTGTCCATTGATAGGTTATGCTCCCCTGTTTTTCTAGCAAAAACCTTGGTATCACAATCGAAACCAGTCAGTAATTTCTGAATACTCAGGCCAATCGCACCAGCTCCTAAAATCAAGACTTTTGCATGTTGTAGGAGATGAAGACTTGAGCGTAATGGCGTGCCAATCCAGTGTTTTTCTTGTTGCCATACCGCTAGTTTATCAATTCCTCGATACACGGCTAAGATACCTGCTAGGGTCGTTTCCGCTACAGATTGCCCAAAAAATCCTTTTAGGTTGGTAATCGGAAAACGATGATTTTCTATTTTGTTATAGGGGTCAATTCCTGCTGAATGAAGTTGTAACCATTGTAGTAGGGTCGTTTCTGTTGCCCAGTCTAAAGGAACATTACCAAAACAGATATCGGCTTGAAGGAAGGTTTCTTTTCGTTGTTCTTCTGGCAATTCATTTCCAAAAGAAAGTTGATATTTTGTCGCTAAATGCGAACGAAGGAGATTTCTTTCGGTTTCTTGAAAAACGGAGTGAATATAGATGTGCATGGGATGGTCTTGCTTAGTTTTAATTTGGGGGAGAAATTACGTCAAAATTGTGAAGAAACCATCATGTCTTGTTGGCGAGTCCTTTTGTAAACTTGTTATTGATTAAGTAATCGTCAGTTTAAAGTTTAATGTTCAAAGATTTTGATAAAGCACTGTTCTATTAATAGCTAATACCATACTATTTATCAACGAATACTTTCGAGATTCTAACAAAACTATGTTTCCTGCTGTGTCTATGTGGTTAAATAGGTCAGGCAGGGTACTTATCGAATAAAAAAGAGCATTTGTCTTTTGAAATGTCTTAACCATATAAATAAAGATGCGATATTGTCTGAAAGCTATTAAATTAGACTTTTCAATTATTTATTATCCAAAAAACATGAAAAAGATATTCTTTTTAGCCTCTGCTCTGACTCTTTCAATGGTTGCGGGAACGTTGGCTCAACAAAAAAATACCGATCCTCTTCAGGCAGGGGAATCGATTGGCGTAGTCGAAACTCAAACGGGTAAAGTAAGAGGCTATGTCCACAAAAATACGTATGTGTATAAAGGAATCCCTTACGCTGAATCGGAGCGTTTTATGCCTCCTCAAAAGCCAAAATCGTGGACAGGCGTGCGTAGTTCGATGACTTACGGCCCAGTTTGCCCGATGGATGCTACTACTTCGACCAACGATGTATTGGAGTTTGCATTTGACCATAACTGGGGCTATACCAATGAAAAATGTCAGGTATTGAACGTTTGGACACAGGGCATTAATGACAATAAAAAGCGTCCCGTAATGGTGTGGTTACATGGAGGTGGTTTTTCTGCGGGGTCTTCTATCGAATTGCCTTCGTATGATGGGGCGGCTTTGAGTAAAAAAGGCGATGTAGTCGTAGTGTCTGTAAATCACCGTTTGAATGTGTTGGGCTTCTGTGATTTGTCTGCTTTTGGCGAAAAATATAAGGCTTCTGCCAACGTGGGAGCAATGGATTTGTTAGCTGCTCTTCATTGGGTACGTGATAACATTGCGAATTTTGGCGGAGACCCGAATAATGTAACGATTTTCGGACAGTCGGGTGGAGGAGCGAAAGTAACAACGTTGATGTATGCTCCTGCCGCAAAAGGCTATTTTCATAAAGCCGTTGTTCAGAGTGGCAGTTACCGTACTAGTTTCTTAGAACCTGCGGATTCTAAGCGAGTAGGAGTGGCTCTTTTGGAAGAATTGGGCTTGAAAGCAGAGCAAGTAGATTCGCTTCAAAAAATCTCGTACGATGTCTTAAATGCAGCGAGTAAAAAAGCGATTCAGAAAGTACAGGCAGCCATGAAAGCGGAGGGAAAAGCCTTTATTGGAGGCGGTCTTAACTGGGGACCTGTACATGACGGTACATTTTTGCCGTATCAGCAAGAAGAGGCCGCAGGTTTGGACATTGCAAACGATGTGCCTTTGTTGATGGGTTCAACGAAGAATGAATTTATGCAATCATTGATGAATCCTGCTATTGCTAAATTCTCGATGGACGAAGTGAAGGCTTTTTTACAGAAAAAATATGGCGATAAAACAGAAGCGTATTTAAGTGAAGTGAAAAAAGCGTATCCGAATACGACCAAACCTTCTGATTTTATTGATTTAGATTTAGCGGCTTTCAGACCTGGAGCAGTAGTACAAGCTAACTGGCGTTCGGCCATGAAAACCGCACCTGTGTATATGTATATGTTCACATGGCAGTCGCCCGTAATGGATGGAATGTACAAGGCAATTCACTGCATCGATTTACCTTTTGTCTTTAATAACGTAGCTCGTTGCGAACAAATGACGGGTGGCGGTACGGAGGCCTTAGCTTTGGGCGATAAAATGAGTCAAGCATGGATTAATTTTGCTCGTACAGGCAATCCAAATCACAAAGGTTTACCTACTTGGCAGCCTTATACAGCAGAAAAAGGAGCAACGATGTTTTTTGATAATCAATGCCTTGAACGTTATCACCACGACAAAGGTTTATTGGAAATTGCTGCTAGTGTGAAGTAGGTTCTGACGGAGAAATATTATAGCCAAAAATAGCCTTGACTAGCTGTTTTTGGCTATATTTAGTCGTTTGAACTTTCCACTTAGCGGGTGAATTTATTCATCCGTGTCGGAAATGTTTGAACAACTTTTATTTATGTTTCATGAATAAAACCAATTGATAGAAATTTTTACTGATTCCGCAAATGACTATTCCTAAACATAATAGGGCATGACTACTAGTATTTTTAACATCTAAAGCCCTTCCTACTTCTTCGTTACTTTCTTGATAGCCTCCACTTCACTTTGTTTATAGATACTTCCGTCTATTCTGAAAATATCATGAAACCATAGCATTGGTTCTGCACCCGAAGGCATTGGCTCATCCCACGCATAAATCGTATTGGTTTTTCCTTGTACGAGTCCCCAGTTAATTGCTCCTACTTTGTATTTTGCAAAAATAGGCAAACAGCTTTCAAAGGTACTTTTGTGCTTGCGAGCCATGTATTCCGTACAAATTACAGGGCGTTTATAGGTTGTTTGAAAGTCGATAATTTGCTTTTCAAGGTCATCGGCAGGGCGGTAATTATGGAAAGTAATAATGTCAGAGTTATTGAGCATAAACTCGTTACTCATTGGATGATCGTGCCACCAGCCTGCCGTAATGGGTTGCGAAGGTTTGGCGGTTCTTGCCCACTCAAACGATTTTTTGAGTAATGGTACCACGGCATCCATGTAGCCAGAGTTGGAAGGCTCGTTGAAAATATCCCATACTAATACTCGATTATCCTGTGCAAAATGTCCGATAACTCCTTTGGTATAGTCTTCTAAACGTCCCCATGTTCTTGAATCAAACAGCATTTTTGTGCCAGGGCATCTAGCCCAACCTGAGTTATGAATACCTAGTTTGGGTTGCATTTGTTTGCCTGCTTTAGGGTCGTCGTTCCAGCAAGAGTCAAACAAAATAAACATAATTTTGATGTGGTGTTTGTCAGCAATGCTTAAAAACTCATCCATACGCTTTAGAAAACCTGCCTTATCGGTTTCGTAAGGAATATTATGAAGGAAAACCCGCATGATATTCATACCCAATCCCTCTGCCCAAGCCAATTCACGGTCGATGGTCACAGGGTCAAAGGTATCCGCTTGCCACATTTCAAGTTCGTTAATGGCTGTACTCGGAATAAAATTAGCTCCTACCAATTGAGGCTGTTTAGCATACCAGTCGTTCGCTTTTTTAGCAGACCACTGCTGAGCAAACATGGGAAGTGAAGCAATCAAAAAAAAGAGAATGAATGACTTTTTCATTAGTTTAAATGGCGTTTTGATTGAAATGATTACACCTCAAATCTCACCAGAAAAGCCTTGAAATCTATCATTGTCTCTAGGGATTATACAATTTAATTGACTAATAGTTCTTTTTGGGCTTGTTGGAAATTTTGATGGAAGAATTTCTGCTTTTACAATAGTTTTATAACTTTGTGTTCTAAAATAAACTTATATTTCAACTTATCTATGAAGATTCAACTCCTAAAAGTATTGGTACTTTGCTGTACCTTTCTGTCGTTTGGCACGACCGCTCAACATTATTCATTTAATCCCGAAACACCACCACCACTTACTTTTCCAAAGCCTGCTCTAGTACCTTGTGGTTTGCATGATGATGTTTTACCAGACAGTGTTGTACAATATATGAAGATGGCACCAACTTGGGCTAAGCAACGAGCCGCCCGAAAAGCAGCTACGGATTTATATATTTGCCGTATTGCAGTGGATATTGATTCTGATACGTATGAGCAATTTAATCGAGACACTACGCTCATTAAGTATGAAGTAATCAAGATGATTGACCAAGCTTCTCGGATATTTGAGAAAGAAATCAATACCAAGCTGGTTGTTTCAATTGTTAATATTTGGAAAAATCCAGCTACTGACCCATATAAAAATGTGTCGGATATTTATGCTTTGTACAACAACCTGACTTCTACGTGGTTTACGACGAATGCACAGCTTAAAAGCCTTTCTTCTAAGTATGATAAGCTAATGTATATTAACTCAAAGGGCTTTTCTGGAGCAGGCGGATTGGGTAGCCTTGGTGGTAAGCAAAGTGTGGTAGGCTGGGGTGGAATAAGTACTATCGCCCACGAACTAGGACATAATTTTGGCTCTCCACACACGCAGTCGTGCAGTTGGCCTGGAGGAGTCATAGATTATTGCTATGCTTCTGAAAGTGACTGTTATACAGGAGCCTTAGATGAACAGAGAGGCACGCTGATGAGTTATTGTAATATAAGATTAGCAACCTTTCATCCCATTTGTCAGGCGGTGATGTTGCAACATGCTAGTACAAAGTTAGCTAAGGTTAGTAGTGCCACGAATATCCCTTCGATACAGCCAGTCCTGAACTTTGATGGACAGTCTATGATTATCTGGAATCCTGATACTAATGCGGAAAAATATGTGGTTGAGTTTTCAGACAAAAGTGATTTTGCCAGTGTTACAACTTCTGATACATCAAGTATCAATGCCTATAATTTTACTAAAATCGCTCGGGGTAAGCTTTATACTAGAATCAAGTCAATAAATCGAGTAGGGGTTTCGTCATGGTCAAATGTGATGTCTATTGTAGTTTCAGATACGGCTTTGTTGGCACCAGTATTGCTATCGCCAGCAAATAACTCAGGAAATATTGCCTATAGTTCAGCCCTTAACCTGAAATTCAATCCTGTTGCTAGTGCTAGTTCTTACGATATAGAGGTAACTTCTGTGAGTGACATAGGGTTTAAATCAGCCTCAACGATTAGAACTTCTGTTACTGCCACAAGCTACTCATTCACACCATCTAGTAATTATGGGTATATCTGGCGAGTACGGGCTGTAAGAGGAGGTATAAAAGGAGCTTGGTCTGACTATTTTAGATTTTTTACGACTACTTCCTATACTCTTACCTTTCCTAAAGGTACGAATGCCGCTGCACGAACGGACTTACCTCTGGTGTTTCCGATTGGCTACTATGGTAATACCTTAACCTCAAAGGCTACTGTAAGCTTAACGATTTCAACGAAGGCAGATTTCTCTAATCCAGTGTTAGTCAAAAGTGCGAGAACTTCAGACTATACAAGTTACTACTATACCTTTATGACGAGTAATTTGCAGTCCAATACGTTCTATTATGCAAAAATCGAAGAAAGTTATGATACCGATAATCCCGTAAATAATATTCCTAAAGGGACTATTATATCAAGCGTGATTACTACGTTTAATACGTCGAGTCAGACGGAATATCCACAATGCAAGTATTTCAATAACGATATAAATTCGCTCATACATCCAACTATTAGTAGTATCAGAGGTGGGAAAAATGGCGTGTTTTTGCAGACATCTGGTGGTATTCAAAAAATACATACAGATAGTTTGATGGTAAGTGATTTTGGTCGTAGTAGTACTGGAGGTTTGTTTGGAAATTCATTGTCGTCTTTTGGAACGTCCAATGATGATTCTTCCATTTGGGCTATATCTCCAATAAGTCTGAGAAAGACTTTTGTCGGAACTTTTCCAGTTACAGAATATGCTTTGAATACGCTGAGTCAGTCGAACGGAAAACAAAAGGTTGCCAATCAGGTTTTATTACCTTATCTAGGAGATTCCCTCTATCGAGTTGCTTCCAGCTTCAATGTTAACAGTAGTACACAATTGGTATTTTCGTCTTCTTCTATTTACTATCTCTTGAAGGTATCAGGCGGGAAGATTGAAATACTCCTACCTTTTGGTAAAAATAATTATGTTTATCATACCGTTGCTAATGACAAAGAGGCGTGGTTTAGAGTATATAACCAAGTTAAAAGTAGATATGAAATCTGGCGATATTCATTTCAGACTGGTCAGAAGACAATTTATTCAGTAGATCAAGTTAAAGAATTTGGGTTTTATATAGGACAAATGGCATTGGATCTAGCAGGAAATTTATGGCTTTATTCCTTTGACTGGCAATATAAGTTACTGAAGTTTGATGGAACGACTTGGTCTAATCAGACAGGAAGTACCATGCTTTATGGTCCGTCTCTTATTACTACAGACTCAAATGGGAAGGTGTATCTTTTGGATGATTTTAAAGTACTTCAACATAACGGAACCTCTATTAAAACGGTGATTGATAATGTTCCGTTTACCAATTTGAACAGTATGATTGTAGATAATAGAGGAAAGATTTGGTTCGATTCAAAGTATCATGGTTTATTGCGTTTTGACCCCTGTACTTCTATGATAACAAAACCTACATTAACCTCTAGTAATACTGTTATTGATTATGGCGAGTCTATCGCTCTGCAAGCTCAAGGCTGTACAAATACTTTATGGTCTTGGTCAGACAAGAAAGGTAATTTAGGTGAACTTCTGACGCAAACAAAAGGGATAAGAGAGTTTTTGCCAACCAGTAATACAACCTATATTGCAAGATGTGCAAATGAGAATAATTGTTTGAGTGAAGGGGTAAGCATAGCTATTAATGTATTGCCTACCATTTACTTAACTACTGATACAAAGAAAATTTGTCAGGGTGATACCATAACACTAAATCCTAAGTTTGCAGGTGAATTTGATGCAGCGAATAAATGGAGTTTTTATTTAAAGTTGGGTAATTCAAGGACAGCTATTACATTCAATACGGATACTAAAACTTTTTCAATACCAGTGCATTCAAGTACGAAAGAAGGACAATATTATCTAAAAATGGAAGCAAGTCATCCTGCTATTCAATCTAAAGACTCCGTGTTAGTTAATCTCCAAAAATCACCTAGTTTAACTACAAAGGATTTTGAGATTTGCGAGACTCAGCAGCTGACACTTTCTGTGCTTTCGGATGCTGCTACTTATCAATGGAGTAACCGTGCTGGAAGTTTTACATCGAACGTGAAAAATCCTGTGATTAATTCTATCAGTACAAGTTACACGGGAAATTATAGTGTGATAGCCATAGGAGAAAATGGCTGTAAGTCAACAGGGAGCATCATCGTAAAAGTAAACCCTACCCCGAAGCCAATTGCTAGTCTTTCAGGTGCAATGTATGCTGGTACAGAGGCTAGGTTTTATGCGACTGGAGCATCTTCTTACTCATGGACTGGCCCTAATGGATTTACTAGTAAAGACCAGTCGTTGACCATCAGTAGATTAAGCATAGCTAACGAAGGACTATATACCCTAAAAGGAACAGATTTAATCGGTTGTACTGGTGAAACGAGTGTGACCCTAAAGTTACAACTAGCTTTAGGGAAAGAAACAGAGGAAAATGCCAATCTACTTGTATTTCCGAATCCCACAAATGATGTACTTCGAATTAGAACGAATTTGGAGGGAATAGCAACTGTAAAATTAATAGATGCTCTTGGTAGAGAAGTATTAGGACATACATTCAGAAAAGAAACAGCTATATACACATCCGAATATGCTAAAGGTGTTTACTTCATTGAGGTGGAACAACAAGGATTTAAAGAAGTCCGAAAAGTAATTATTCAGTAACAAACAAAAAATCCCTAGCCGATATGACTAGGGATTTTTTGTTACTTCTTCATTTCTTCCGATTCAGCTCGGGCTTTAATCACCTGTAAAATGTTATTCTGAATATCCTGCATAATCCATCTAGCCCACCAACTTGCATAGAAATTGAAGGTGGTGCTTAATTTGAAATTACTGTATAAATGCAAACGGTAAGTATCATCATTGAGAGGTTCTAATTCATACGTTCCATTCAAAACGTCAAAATAATCTCCTCCGATTACCACGTGTTCGTCCATCGTGGTTGAAGGTATTTCGTGCTTACGTGCTTGAATGCGGAATACCATTCGTTGCTGTTCTTGATAGTCCAATACGGTTTCGTCAAATACCAATCCATTTGTAAAAATCGCCTTACGATACGCCCCAATGCCGTTGTAATTTAATTCAGCTCGTACAGGTCTAGGAAATCCTAATGTTTTAGTTAGCCAACCCTTGTCTTGTTCCATCGGAATTTCTCGCACACGAGTGACGTTCTTCCAGATGGTATTTCCTGACGCATGAATATCAATAACGGTATAAGCCTTGTAAGTGCCTGGGATAGCACCAAGCTGTTTTTCTAGTGGAGCAATTAGTAGAGGCAAAAGACAAAATGCCGAAATATACAATTTGTTATCGTGTTTCCTTTTGTTGAGAGCCGAGCCATAAGAACCACCCACCGAACCAGCTAAGGCAAACAAAGGTAAAACCATCAGCCAACACGCCCAACCTTCCCACCTAAAGGCAATCGTAATGAGCATAAAAATACCAATTGGAACCCATGGTGCCATCAGGTAATAAGCTCGTTTTGCAGCTTTTTCTGGAGGAGAAAAATAGACTGTCAGAATACCCACGATGGTTGGTAAGCAAAACAAAAAACTAACAGACATTACAGAAAATAGAGACCCCCATGTATTAATTCCAAATACAAAACGGAGAAAAATGGCATATCCCGTTGGAACAGCAAAGACTTTGAGAGCAGTGAGGAGTTTGTTATTCATGGCGTTGGTTTATAATTCTTTAACAAGATAATGGATTGATGGGAATAATGGAAGTACACAATAAACACGATAGTAATCCTAGTGAATAAATTAATACTTTTTTCATTTCGTTCTCCTTTCATCCAACTTCCATTGTCCCCAAAGTTTCAAAAAAACTTTAGCAATATTCTTAGCATCGTCAATTCCTCGGTGATGCGTACCTTCTAAGGTCAAATCCTCTTTCGCTAGGGCAGCCTTCATGCCTAAGGAACGAGTGTTTTTAATTTTGCTATATTGGTGTTTAATGCTGATGTGTGCATCTAGCCAGTCAATA
>JARXAV010000094.1 GCA_029865665.1 Flectobacillus sp.
CTATTAAATAATGGACTTGCTACCTATTTGAGATGTCATAAACAAGAGCCATATCTATATTTATCCCTTTTTGTTGGTATTTGCGTAACTTGTTCAACCATATTCTTAGGAGATAGATTTGGTGTACTTGGAATTGTGACAGGCTATTGTGTCTTTTCTTTTGTAGGATTAGTCTGGGGTTTTAAAATATTCATAGAGAAAAGAAAATTATGGCACTAAATGAGCAACCATTGCTAACTATTGCAATCCCAACGTACAATAGATCTTTTTATCTTGAAAGAAATCTGGAAAATGTATTAATGCAATATTCTAGAGAAATGAGTATTGAAATACTTATTTCAGATAATGCTTCAACAGATGATACAAAGGATATTGTTGAGAAGTTTATTTATTTAGGTTTACCAATAAGGTATCTTAAAAACTCCATTAATGAAGGGGCTGATTATAATATTGGCCAATGTTACTGGTCAGCACAGAGTAAGTTTGTATTAGTTTTAGGAGATGATGATATTTTACTTAGTGGTGCAATAAAGAAAATTTTATATATAATTGAAAATGTCAAGGATGAGTTGGGGGTCATTCATTTAAAAGCTCATGGCTTCAAAGATGATTATTTGAAAGAGAAGCCTAAAGATAATCTTGTAAAAGGTTTTATATCGTATGATAATAAAGAGGAATACATAGAACAGATATCTCATTATGTAACATTTATTTCTGTTAATGTTGTTAATACAAAATTTGTCGATGATAAGCAAGTTGCATTAGAGTATAAGGATACAAAATTAATACAAGTAAGCTCTATTTTGAAAGCTATATTAAGTGCCCCTCATAATATCTATGTAACAGAGTGTTTAATGATGGGGCAAATGGACAACTCTGGAGGGTATGATTTATTTAATGTCTTTGCAAAAAACCTTTATGGAATTTATCAAAAAGTAGGTGGAGACAGATTTGCAAGAATAATCATGAGAGAGGTTATTAAAGAATCAATACCATTTTATATAATGCGTTTTAGAGAGAATAATATTGGGTCGTATTCTGTCACAATAGATAAAAAGTATTTAGATTCACTAAAGAAAGATTATACTTCTTACTGGGGTTTTATTTATCCATTATTGGCACTTCCTAAAAGCGTTATTTTTCCATATTTTGTAGGAATAAGAGCGTTGAATAAACTTAGGCGTTCATTGAGAATTTTATATAAAATAGGTCAGGTTCAACCTTTTTAACTTTTCGTATGATTATATATTTTTTGATATTTTCTTTAATCCTGGTATGTTGTATTCTTTCTTCTGTCATAGATTCAAAATTATTGAGTATCTTTCTAGCGATAGTACTGATTTTTTTTTCTGGATTGAGAGGGGAAATAGATGGAGACTATGTAGCATATTATCAGCGTTTTATGCAATACGAAAATATTGTAGATACTACTGAGTATTCTTTTATACTATTGTCGAATTTTGTTACGAATACAATAAATCATTTCAACTTTTTATTGACTTTATACTCACTATTATCAATTTCTCTCTTAACTTATGTAATACTAGTAATAGGTAATGCAAATATTTATGTTTTTTTATTTTACTATTCATATTACTTTTTTTTACATCCTATGACTCAAATTAGGGCTGCAGTAGGCGTTACACTGGTACTAGTATCTCTGCGCTTTATTCTTAATAGGGATTTGCTAAAATTTTTGATCTGTTTGGCGTTGGGTTATTTCTTTCATATATCAGTTATATCGTTTCTACCTTTCTATTGGATTTTAACTAAATATGAACTAAATGTCACAAGATGTCTTATTCTTATGGCATTGGTTGTAACTATGTCTCAGTTATTTCCAATAACATTGTTAATTAGTAATATTTTACCAAGCGATAGTCAAGTTCCTATTTTTCTAAAAATGTTAGCGTATTTCAATATTGTTGAAAATGGAATAGGAGTTAAAACGGCTAACATATATTTTATTGTTGCTGTTATAAAGTTATGTTTTAATCTTATTATAAGAATAGTATATAAAGAATCTTTTGAAGAGAATAGATATTATAAATTGTGTTTAGATTTATACTTTTGGGCATATATTACCTATATCTTTTTTGCTGATATGAATGTCGTTGGAGCAAGATTTGCCGAAATGTTTGGATTTGTTGAAATCTTATTGCTTCCTCAATTGATATTATGGAGTAGATATCCTTTAGCAATTAAATGTTTTATTATTACTTTATCATTTTTTCAGTTACTAGTAGTGTTGTATGTATTCAATTTATTTAAACCATATACAGTAGGAATTTTATAAATGAAAAAAATTTATTTTATTACACCTCAGTTTAAAACAGGAGGAGGTAATCGGGTGTTTGTTGAACTCGCCAATTGTTTAGTGGAGACACAAGATATTACAATTGTATTTCCAAATAATTCTCCTGATAGAAATACTTTTAATTTAAATGAGGGTGTAAAGGTTATGTGTTTGGGGGAGTTGGCGAAAAAACCATGGATGAAGATTTTGAATTTATTAAAAGTTTTTCACTATTTAAATAAATATTGTCGAAAGGATTATGTCATAATTACAGATCCTATTATGTCTCTATTGGGCTTCTTGATTTCAGCCCCCCAAAGATATAGATTTGTACAAGCAGATGACTATCGTATTTTCGATGATAGATTGATAGTTAAAAATTATATTAATTTATTATTCTATAAACTTCTTACCCGAATTTCTTATCATTACCATTTTACTTATATTTTCAATTCAGAATATACCAAAAAACGGTTTAGAGATTTGCTCGTTTTTAAGGGAGAAAGGTACGATGGGAATAAGAATATTGTACATCCAGCTATTAATCATAAAATTTTTAAATCATTGAAATATTCTTGTAATAGTAAAGAATCAATGATTAAAGTATGTTTAGTAGCTCGAAAGCATCCCTGGAAAGGCTTAGATACTTTTATTGAGGCATTTAATTATTTGCCAAAAGAAATCACAGCGAAGCTTGAAGTTATACTCGTTAGTCATGATGATTTAGAAAGCTTTAATTTACCGATGTCTTTTACAAAAGTGAATCCTCGATCAGATGAAGATATTGCTGTAGTTTATCAAAGTTCCGAGATATTTATTTCAACCTCTTGGTGGGAAGGGTTTGGGCTACCACCACTAGAGGCTATGGCTTGTGGTTGTGCAGTAATTTGTTCTCAATCGGGAGGTGTAGATGAGTATGCTGTTGATGACTACAACTGTCTAATGTTCGAACCTAAAGATTCGATTTCTTTGGCAAAGAAAATAGAGATCTTAGTGAGTAATAAGCAATTAAGATATAATCTTGCTGTCAAGGGTATTGAAACAGCTCAGAAGTTTAGTTGGGATATTTCATCTGACAATCTATTACAAATATTATCAAAATAGAAGGAATGTTATTTACACTAAGTATTGTGCTTTATAAAAATGAGAGTATTATTTTGAATAAAACGATTCAAAGTATTCTCAACCATCCCCAGCAAAATAGCTATGTTATTATAATAGTAGATAATTCTCCTACTAATATATTAAAGTCGCTTATAAATGAAACGATAATTTATATTCATAATCCTAGCAATCCTGGTTTCGGTGCAGCTCACAATATTGCGATTTCCAAAGCTATACAAATGGGGAGTAAATACCATTTTATTGTCAATCCTGATATTTACTTTAAGGATGATGTACTTAGTGAAATGCTTTGGATGATTGAGAAAGATGCAACAATTGGTATGGTAATGCCAAAGATATTGAACCCAGATGGAAGTCCACAATACTTACCTAAACTTCTTCCTAGTCCTTGGCACATTGTACGGCGTAAAATCAAATGGCCATATCAAGCATTTCAACGTTTTATAAATTGGTATGAACTTAGAGATGTTGATCCAAATATTACGTTAAATGTACCCATATTGTCAGGATGTTTTACACTTCTAAATATTGAAGCAATTAAGAATGTTGGGTTTTATGATGATACTTTTTTTATGTATTTTGAAGATTGGGATTTGTCTAGAAGAATGCATCAAAAATATCAAACATTGTATTTTCCTAAAGTAGCTGTTTTTCATGAGTATCATAGTGGGGCAAACCACAATATGAAATTATTCAAGATATTCTTACGGTCTGCTTATCACTATTTTACAAAATGGGGCTGGTTTATTGATAAAGAGAGAAAAGCTATAAATATAAAAGTACTTGAACAAATAGTGGGATGAAAATTGTCGAAATATCAGGCTCAAGTGGTTTTGTGGGGCAGAATTTGGTGAATTATCTAACAGGAATGTACCAAATTAAGACAGTAAGTCTCCGTTATATTCCTAATCAAAAAATTAAGATTGAGGGAAATGCTTTTATTCATTTGGCAGGTAAGGCACATGATTTAAAGAAGGTATCCACGCCTCAAGATTATTATGATGCTAATTATGAACTAGTTAAACAGGTATTTGATGCTTTTGTGGAATCTAATGCTAAGATTTTTATCTTGATTAGTTCAGTAAAGGCAGTTGCTGATGAGGTAGAGGGTGCATTAACAGAGTCGATTATTCCGAATCCAGCAACACATTATGGCAAATCGAAATTAATGGCCGAGGAATACCTATTATCCAAGAAATACCCAGACAATAAAAAAGTCTATATCCTCCGCCCTTGTATGATTCACGGAGAGGGTAATAAAGGCAATTTAAACTTACTATTTTCAATCGTACAGCGAGGAATCCCCTATCCATTAGGGAGTTATTCTAATCAACGTTCATTACTTAGTATTGAGAATTTATGTTTTGTTATTAAGGAGTTGATAGTTAGTTCAGAAATGCCTTCTACTATTTATAACGTAGCAGATGACAAGCCTTTATCGACGAATAGAATGATAGAACTAATGGCTGAAGGACTGTCTAAAAAACCTAGTATTTGGTGCGTGAATAAAAAAGTAATAGATTTTATTGCTCGTTTAGGAGATGTATTACAATTGCCATTTAATTCGGAACGTTTACAAAAACTAACAGAGAATTATATCGTTGATAACTCAAAAATAAAAGCGGAGCTAAATATAAATTTACCCGTTACTTCAGAAGAAGGACTACTTAATACCATTCAACATTTTATTGGGAAATAGTATGCTACTAAATATAATGCTTTTTATAGTATTGTTAGGTTGTGAGTTAATATACTTCAAAATAGCAGATAGATATAATATCATTGATAAGCCTAATGAACGGAGTTTACATACGCAGTTAACGATTAGAGGTGGTGGTATCATTTTCTGGATAGCATCTTTATTTTACTTTGTGAGTAGTGACTTTGAGTATCCCTGGTTTTTCCTTGGTGTTACGGCCGTTGCTACAATTAGTTTTGCGGATGATATATTCACCTTATCTAATCGAGTGAGATTACCTATTCAGGTTATATCCATGGGGTTAATGCTCTTTCAATTGGATGTCTTTAGCGTTTTTAATCCGTTTTTGGTGTTATTGATATGGATAGTGGGTGTGGGTATTATCAATGCCTATAATTTTATGGATGGTATTAATGGGATAACAGGTGGTTATAGTAGCATTGTGTTGCTCGCTTTATTGTTTGTTAATAATAACCATATTAAATTTATTAATAGCAATTTTATAATAACGCTCTTGCTGGGGTTACTCGTTTTCAATCTATTTAATTTCAGAAGAAAAGCTCGATGTTTTGCTGGGGATGTAGGCAGCATCTCAATTGCCTTCGTTGTATTATTTTTAATTATAAAGGTCAGTATTGTTGATCAAAATCCTATTTACCTCCTTTTTTTGACGATATATGGAGTAGATAGTATTGCAACCATTATTCAACGCCTGTGGTTAAAACAAAATATTTTCAAGGCACATCGACTACATCTTTTTCAAATCATTGTGCACGATTTTAAAGTAGATCATATATCCATGGCACTGTGTTATATGCTTTGTCAAGCGGGTATTTGTTTGATAATTATTGCTAATTTAGGACAGTCTGTATCGAGGCAATTGAGTACTGCTTTTGGTGTTGTATTAGGTAGTTTGTTAATTTATATTACCCTAAAAACCTATTTAATTAAAATTAAAAAATAGTCAAATTTGTAAGTGACAATCGGCTACTGCATCATATAAATATTTGAAATATGCCTCATACATTTATCAGAAAATATTCTAATCAATTTGTTTCTCGATGGTTAATATTATGTGTTGATATTACAATCACGATTTTTGCATTTTATTTAGCGTGTTTACTACGCTATAATTTTAATATCGTTACCATTAATTGGAGCTTTTTGAAGTATCATGTCTTGTTTTTATTGTATGTAAGAGCAGGGTGTTTCTTTTATTTTCGCTCCTATACAGGTATTATACGCCATACTAGTATAGAGGACGCCATTCTACTGTTTAAGGTAACAACCTTGAGTACTTTAGTCGCTTCGTGTATTTCGCTATTTATAAGGTATATCGGTGCAGCAAATTCTATTTTTTATATACCCATTTCTATTCTTTGTATCGACTACTTTATCTGCTTATTTTTATTAATTGCAAGTCGTTTTCTGGTTAAGTCCTTGTATGAATTTATTACGTCTGGATTTCAAGCACCGACACCTGTATTGATCTATGGGGCTGGTCATTCTGGGTTAATCACTAAGAATGTATTGTTGAGAGATCGGATTAAAGAATACGAAATTGTGGGCTTTATTGATGATAATGAGAAAAAAATAAACAAGACCATTGAAGGGGTCAGAGTATATTCACTTGAAACAGCATTAACTAAATTACTCCCTATTTCGCCAGATATAGAAGTCATTGTTGCAATTCAATCAATCTCTAAAACTGGGAAAAGAAGAATAAGCGATCGCTTTTTAGAGGAGGGAATTGTTGTTAAGACGGTTCCTCCTGTCGAAAAATGGGTAGCTGGAGAGTTTGCCGTAAACCAGATTCATAATATTAAGATAGAAGATTTGTTAAGTCGTGACCCTATTCAAATTGATACGAAGCAAATTAACGAAGAATTAAGTGGAAAAACCATTTTAGTAACAGGAGCTGCTGGTTCAATTGGGAGTGAGATTGTTAGGCAATTATTGTTGTTTTTCCCATCTAAAATTATTTTGGTCGATCAAGCCGAATCTGCCTTATATGATTTAGAGTTTGAGATTAAAAAGAAAATACCTGAAAATACGCAAGTTCAAGTGGTTATTGGGGATGTAACGGATAGAAATAGGATGTGGCAGATTTTTAAAAAAAATAAACCTCAATTTGTATTTCATGCAGCAGCTTACAAACATGTTCCTTTGATGGAAAATAATCCCTATGAAGCAGTAAAGGTCAATGTCTTAGGAACTAAGAATATCGCTGATTTATCTGCCGAAATGGGTGTGAATAAATTTATTATGGTGTCTACCGATAAGGCTGTAAATCCTACCAATGTAATGGGAGCAACTAAACGCTTGGCTGAAATGTATACCCAGAGCATGAATCATATTGAGGGAATAAGAACTAAGTATATCGCTACTCGATTCGGAAATGTACTAGGGTCTAATGGTTCGGTGATACCCTTATTTAAAAAACAGATTGAAAATGGGGGGCCTGTAACGGTTACTCACCCAGAAATTACTCGTTACTTTATGACTATTCCCGAAGCTTGCCAATTAGTACTGGAAGCAGCTTCGATGGGTAAAGGAGGCGAGGTATTTGTCTTTGATATGGGAGAGTCTGTTAAGATTGTAGATTTGGCGAAAAAGATGATTGTGTTATCAGGATTAACACTGAATAAGGATATCACCATTGAATTTTCAGGCTTGAGACCAGGGGAAAAATTATACGAAGAATTGTTGAATACTGATGAAAATACACTACCAACACATCATCCTAAAATTATGATTGCTCAGCTGACGCAACCAAGTTTTGCTATGTTAGAGATTGCGCTAGGAGAGGTGGAACGGTATTTGCTAGAAGGTACAAATAAAGAACTTATCAGCTTAATAAAGGAATTAGTGCCGGAGTTCGTGAGTAATAATTCCGTATATGAAGAATTAGATAAGTCAAGAAGTATCAAAGTGAAGAAGTAAATACCATAAAATAAATAATCTTAGGTAAACTGTTTGAAAAGGTATTGAAAACTAAGTTAAATCTTTAATATTTGTAATATAATTTCAGAAAACGAACGTTGTAAATAAACTATCTAAATAATATGAAAAAACATATATTGTTAATTGCAAGCATCTTATATATGATGAATGCTATTTCTACAAACGCACAAACGATTACTGCTCCTACGGGACAAAATTTGACGATAGCGAACTCCGTAAATGTTACGGGAGGAAGTGTGAATATTAAGGCGGATAGTGCATTTAAGATTGGCGGGGTAAGTATTTTAAAGACATTAGGTACTAATTTATTGATGGGTGCTAACACGGGTATAGCTTTAACTACAGGTACAAATAATTTTTTTGCTGGGTTCAATGCTGGTAAGAGTAATACTGCGGGGAACTATAACACATTCATCGGATATGGTGTTGGGGCAAATAATACTACAGGTAGTTTTAATATGTTTAGTGGTATTAATGCAGGATTATCTAATACTACAGGTAGTTTTAATGTATTCCAAGGTTATGAAGCTGGTCAAACTACTTCTACAGGAAACTATAACTTTTTTATTGGATTTGGTTCTGGTAAATATAATACCACAGGTAGTTTCAACATGTTTAGTGGTGTAAACTCAGGCCTAAATAATACTACAGGTAGTTTTAATATTTTTCACGGGTATGAGTCTGGTCAATCTAATACTACTGCAAATTATAATTTTTTTATGGGGTTTGGTAGTGGAAAGTCCAATACAACAGGCGAGTTTAATACTTTTCTGGGCGTTAATTCGGGGAACACAAATACTACTGGAAGAAGTAATTTATATATAGGTTATGAATCTGGGCAGTATAATACGGTTGGTAGTTACAATATGTTCATGGGTTACAGAGCTGGAAAGTTTAACACTACAGGAGAGGGAAATGTTATATTGGGTCTTGAAGCTGGTTTAGGTAATACTACAGGGGGAGGGAATCTGTTTATAGGTAATAGTTCTGGAAATTCTAATATTACGGGTAGTAGTAATACCTTCATTGGAAACTTAACAAATACGACTGGTGCCAATTCATCCTCATTAACAAATGCTACAGCAATAGGTTACGCTGCCACTGTATCCGCTTCCAACTCTGTAGTATTAGGTAACAACGCAAACGTAGGTATCGGAACAACAGCACCTGCAAATAAATTGGAGGTTGTGGCTGCCGCTGGACAAAGTGGGCTTCGTTTGAAGGGTTTAGCTGGAATGTCTGGAACACTTCAGGTAAATGCTGCTGGTGATGTGATATTGGTTGGTGCTGGTGCAAGAATGGCTGTTGCTACTGATGATGCTAATTGGACGCTTAATAGCAATTACTTATACAATAATAGTAATGGAGTTGTTATTGGTGAGGGTGTTACTTCACTTCCTGCTGGATATAAATTGTTTGTTTCTGATGGTATTTTAACTGAAAAAGTGAAAGTGGCTGTTAAAAACGGCGAAGATTGGGCGGATAGAGTTTTTGAAGATAATTATAAAATGTAGTCTTTAGCTCAAACGAATCAATATATCAAAGAGAATAAGCACTTGCCTGGTGTTCCTTCTACGCAAGAAATGATTGAGAAAGGTAATGATTTACAT